>CAVITD010000056.1:0-6567 GCA_963645645.1 uncultured Eubacteriales bacterium | reverse complement strand
AGTATCACTTCTATACCTAATAATCATACCTTTACTGACTTTAAAATTATAACCCCAAAAATTTATACATTCTTTAGTTTATATATCCCTTTTTTTGTCAAAAATAACAGTATTCTTAGACTTTCTTCTAAAAGCATTAATTGTAGTAAAATTCATAATTACCTCTCCATTATTAAAACTAAAATATTTTCTAAATATATTATAACAAAAAGCAGTATAAAAAATCACAAATTGATTTTTTATACTGCTAATCAATTATAAATACCTAAGTCCGCTATTTAATCTGTTTTGTTTTCCTACTAAAGAATAAGGACTAACATTTTCTCTTCTTTGAATACTATAGGTATAATATATTTTTGTATATAAGTAAAAATTATTGTTCATTTTTTAAAGCAGCTTGCGCAGCAGCGAGCCTTGCTATTGGAACACGGTAAGGGCTACAAGATACATAGTCTAAACCAGCGTTATGACAGAACTCTACACTTGCTGGGTCTCCTCCATGTTCTCCACATATTCCTAAATGTATGTTAGGGTTTGCATCTCTTCCTAAAGTACTAGCCATCTTGACAAGTTTTCCAACACCTTTTTGGTCTAGTTTAGCGAATGGGTCATTCTCGTAAATCTTTTTATCATAATAGTCAGTTAAGAATTTACCTGCATCATCTCTTGAAAAACCAAATGTCATTTGAGTTAAATCATTAGTACCAAAACTGAAGAAGTCTGCTTCTTTTGCTATTTCGTCAGCTGTTAAAGCAGCACGTGGAATTTCTATCATTGTACCAACATGATAAGTCATATCTATGGCTTCATTTTTAATAATCTCGTCTGCTGTTTTAGTTACTATATTTTTAACATATTTTAATTCTTTAACTTCTCCAACTAAAGGTATCATTATTTCAGGAGTTACCATTTTACCAGTTCTCTTACTAACTTCAATTGCAGCTTTTATAACAGCTTTAGTTTGCATTTCTGCTATTTCAGGGAATGTAACGGCAAGACGGCAACCACGGTGTCCCATCATTGGGTTAAATTCATGAAGTGAAGCAATAATATTTTTAACTTGTTCAACACTTTTTCCTTGAGTATCAGCAAGAAGTTTAATGTCTTCTTCTGTAGTAGGCACAAATTCATGTAGTGGTGGGTCTAAGTATCTTATTGTAACACTATAGCCTTCCATTGCCTCATATAGTGCTTCAAAGTCTTTTTGTTGCATCGGTTCGATTTTAGCTAAAGCAGATTTTCTTTCCTCTACAGTATCAGATACTATCATTTCTCTAATTGCAGCTATTCTATCTTTTTCAAAGAACATATGCTCAGTACGACAAAGTCCTATACCTTCTGCTCCAAGTTCTCTTGCTTTTAATGCATCTTTTGGTGTATCAGCATTAGTTCTAACACCTAGACGTCTATATTTATCAGCCCAAGCCATAATACGACCAAATTCTCCAGTGATAGTTGCGTCTACTTTATTTATAAGTCCTTTATAAATCTTACCAGTAGAACCATCTATTGAAATTTCGTCTCCTTCATGGAAAGTATAACCACCTAGTGTGAAGACTTTATTTTCTTCGTCCATTACAATACTAGAACATCCACTTACACAGCATGAACCCATTCCACGAGCAACTACTGCAGCGTGAGAAGTCATTCCACCTCTTACAGTTAGAATTCCTTCACTTGATTTCATTCCTTCTATATCTTCAGGAGATGTTTCTAGTCTTACAAGTACTACTTTTTCTCCACTTTCATGCATTTTTTTAGCATCTACTGCAGTAAATACTACTTTCCCACTTGCAGCACCAGGAGACGCAGCTAACCCTTTTCCTATTTCTATAGAATTCTTTAACTCAGCTGGATCAAATGTTGGGTGAAGTAAAGTATCTAAGTTTCTTGGGTCTATCATTAAAACAGCTTCTTTGTCTGTGATTTTTCCCTCATCTACTAAATCACACGCAATTTTTAATGCAGCCTTAGCAGTTCTTTTACCATTTCTAGTTTGTAACATATATAAATGTTTATCTTCAATAGTAAACTCCATATCTTGCATATCATGGTAATGATTTTCTAGCTTTTCACAAATACCAACAAATTCTTCGTATACTTCAGGCATTACATCTTTTAAGTGACTAATAGGTTCAGGTGTACGAACTCCCGCTACTACGTCTTCCCCTTGAGCATTCATTAAGAATTCTCCCATTAAATGTTTTTCGCCAGTTGCCGGGTCTCTTGTAAATGCAACACCAGTGCCAGAAGTTTCTCCCATGTTACCGAATGCCATCATTTGAACATTTACAGCTGTTCCCCAAGAATATGGTATATCATTATCTCTTCTATATACGTTTGCTCTTGGGTTATCCCAACTACGGAATACTGCTTTTACTGCACCCATTAATTGCTCTACTGGGTCTGTTGGAAAGTCACTTCCTACTTTGCTTTTATATTCAGCTTTAAACATATTAGCAAGTTCTTTTAAGTCTTCTGCTGTTAACTCAGTGTCTAGTTTAACACCTTTACTCTCTTTCATTTTATCTATTAATACTTCAAAGTATTTCTTTCCTACTTCCATTACAACATCAGAATACATTTGGATAAATCTTCTATAGCAGTCCCATGCCCATCTAGCATTTCCACTTTTTTCTGCTAGAGTTTCTACAACACTTTCATTAAGTCCTAGGTTTAGTATTGTATCCATCATACCAGGCATACTTGCTCTTGCACCACTTCTAACACTAACTAAAAGTGGGTTTGTTGTACTACCAAAACTTTTTCCAGTAATACTTTCCATTTTTTTAATGTTTTCTAGTATTTCACTTTCTATTTCTTTACTTATAACTTCTCCGTCTTCATAATATTTTGTACAAGCTTCAGTTGTTATAGTAAAACCTTGTGGAACAGGTAAACCTAGTTTAGTCATTTCAGCTAAGTTTGCACCTTTTCCTCCAAGTAAATTTTTCATATCTTTATTTCCTTCACTAAACAAATAAACATATTTCATAAATTAATTCCATCCTTTCATTTTTCTAACTTTAGTTAAATAGCATTTGCCACATAAACTTTCATACTCTACGTCTCCGTCAATTGCAACTCGGTCTCCATCTAAAGTAAATTCTTTGTTTACAATTCTTGCATTAAATCTAGCTTTTCTACCACATCTACATATTGTATACAACTCTTCTATCTCATCAGCTAGTTCAAATAATCTTTTACTTCCTGGAAATAGATTAGTTCTAAAGTCGCATCTTAAGCCAAAACATATTACAGGTATGTTTGTAAGTTTACTAAATACAAACAACTCTTCAACTTGACTTTCACTTAAGAACTGTGCTTCGTCTACTAGCACACAGCTAGTGTTCCCAACTAGCAAGCTTAGGTATCCTTTTAGGTTTTCTTCTGGACTTACTAAATGGTCAACTTTTCTTTCTACACCAATTCTACTTGATACGCTATCATTTGCTTTAGTATCAATGCTAGGTTTAATTAAAACCACTTTCATTCCTCTTTCTTCATAATTATGTGCTACTTGTAATAAGCTTGTTGTTTTACCACAGTTCATCGCGCCATATCTAAAATACAATTTACTCATTATAACCTCCCTCTTGGATGACTTTTAAAATATACATCCTTTAATCTCTCACTTGTAACATGAGTATACACTTCTGTTGTATTGATATTCTTATGTCCAAGAAGCTCTTGTACACTTCTTAAATCACATCCATTATCAAGTAAATGTGTTGCAAAAGTATGTCTTAAAGTATGTGGACTAACTTTTACTTTAATAGAGGTTTCTTTTATAATATTATCTATTATCTTTGCTATACCTCTAGTAGTTATATTATCACCATTTTTGTTAAGTAACAAGTAGACATTTTGTTTACCACCTAGTAGTTCTTTTCTTAAACCATTGATGTAAATATCAAGTAGTTCACTAGCGTAGTCCCCATAAAAGACAGTTCTTTCATAACTTCCTTTTCCTAGTATCCTAATGCTTTTATTATCATAATCAATATCATTTAATTTAATACTCACAAGTTCACTAACTCTAGTACCTGTTGCATATAATAGTTCAATTATAAGGTTATTTCTTACCCCAAACTTTCCTTCTTTGCTTACGTTAATCATATCTTCTAGTTCATTATAAGGAATAAACTTTGGTAAAGACTTTTCTTTTTTAGGATATTTTATATTTGCTGCTGGGTTAATAAAGATAACATCGTTTTCCTTTAGAAATTTGTAAAAGCTTTTTAAAGTGCTGATTTTCCTACTTACAGTTTTATTTTTGTCTTCTTTTACAAACAAATAATTCAAATACTTTTTAATGTCTTCTTTAGTAGCGCTAGTTAAATCTTTTTTTATGTACTCACTAAATTCTCTTAAGTCTATACTATAACTTTTTATAGTTAAATCACTGTAGTTTTTATATTCTTTTAAATATCTTAAAAAGTTATCAATTACTAACATTAGTCACTACTTTCCCGTTTTCATATTTAACACATATAATCATGTTATTCATTGACTCATTGTTTTTAGGGTTAGTTACATAATAACCAGAATTATCGTCTGATTTAACATATCCTAGTTTTAGTAAAGTACCAACTGATACATCTAAGCATTCGTTTGTTAAGCTGTCAATATTATCTTTTCCATACTTATAAGCACCTGACAAAATTTCAGTGACTTTTGCATTATACATCTTTTCTTTGCTTTTCGTATCCATGTCTGATAGCCTTGGTACTACTAACAAAACTAAAGCTGCAATTAAAGTAATAACCGCGATTACTTCAACTAAAGTAAAACCTTTCTTTTTCATATTTCCACCTACTTTACATACATAATTTTACTATAGAGAAAAATTGATGTCAACATAAATATCACTTTTATATAAGCCTCTAAACTAGAAACTGCTTATTTTCTCCTAGCTACAACTAAATTTTATCATAAGTATATATGTTTGTCAACATTTTGTTTGATATTTTATTAAATTTTTTTACTTTGTATTACATAAAATTTTCAAAAAACACTTGTATTTATATAGCATTTTATTGTATAATAATTATTAGAATAGAGAGGGCTATATATGAAAGAATTTAATTTTGAAAAATTACCTATTGTTGAAATAGCAAATGAAATTATAATAGACGCAGTTAATAAAGGTGCAAGTGATATTCACTTTGACCCATCTAAAGATGCTTTGAAAATTCGTTTTAGAATTGATGGAATTTTAAGTGATTACAGTATAGTCCCTAGTAAATATAAAAGAAATATGATAAGTCGTATCAAAATGATAGCTGGTATGAATATAATGGAAACGCGTCTTCCTCAAGATGGTGCGATTAAGAGTAAAATTGGAGATAGATTACTTGATTTGCGTGTAAGTACTTTACCTACTAATAATGCTGAAAAAATAGTTATAAGAATTCTAGACTACTCTATGAGTTTAGCTGGACTTGATAACTTAGGTTTTAGTAAAGATGCAATGGAAAAGATTAATAAATTAATTAGAATACCTAATGGAATTATCTTAGTTACTGGTGCTACTGGAACTGGTAAAAGTACTACTTTGTACTCTATTCTTCAAAAACTTAATACTGAAGAAGTTAACATCATAACAGTTGAAGACCCAGTTGAAATGGATATTGCTGGTATTAACCAAGTTCAAACTCAAACTGAAATCGGGCTTACTTTTGCTACTATTTTAAGAAGTATTTTAAGACAAGACCCTAATATAATAATGATCGGAGAAATTCGTGATGATGAGACAGCTAGAATTGCCGTACGTGCTTCAATTACTGGACACTTAGTTCTTAGTACACTACACACTAATAACTCACTTAATACTATTGAAAGACTTACTGATATGGATGTAGAAAGATACTTACTAGGTAGTTCACTAGAAGGAATAATTAGTCAAAGACTTGCTAGAAAGTTATGTCCTAACTGTATGATTAAAAGACAAACTACAGATTATGAAAAACAAGTATTTAAAACAGTTATAGGAAAAGATATAAATGAGATGTATGTTGCAAATAAAGAAGGTTGTCCTAGATGTAACCATGGTTATAGAGGAAGACTTGCAATACTAGAAGTACTTGTAATGAATGAAAAAATAAAAGACGCTATTACTAATAATGCTCCTAAACACGTACTAAGAGATTTAGTTTACACTGGAGAAGTTGTTACACTATTACAAGATGGGTTAAACAAAGTTGTTGAAGGAGAAACATCATTTGAAGAAATACTAAAGATAGTTGATTTGGAAAATGATATGACAGCTTACAAAGACGATAACTTAGTTGCAAACCTAAAGATGGCACAGAAAGCTCACAGCATAAAAGAAGTACCACAACAGCCTACTCCACAACAGCCTACTCCACAACAACCTACTCCACAACAACAAGTAAGACAGCAAGTACAACAAACAGTTCAACCACAGACACAACAAATAAATAATCAAATACAAAATAACGTAGAAACAGTAGAGTTTTAATTCTACTGTTTTATAATACAATATTATTCAAGATATTGTGGAAGAGTACCTATTAGTGAAAACAGAATTATAAATTATGATGG
>CAVITD010000055.1:0-2957 GCA_963645645.1 uncultured Eubacteriales bacterium | reverse complement strand
AATTACTACTTTTCTACTTTGTATTTCAGCTATTTTATTTATTACTTCTTGAGCATTTTCGCTTGTTATTTTGTCATAACCTAGTTCTCTTAAAGCTTGTATTTTAACTGTAGTAAGTTGTTGTGTTCTACTTAATACTTCTTCTTTAGTATTTTCTATTTCCTTAACAAATCTTTCATGTGAGGCTATTAATTTGCTTTTAGTTGCTCCTCCATTATTATATAAGTTCATTGCAGTAAATACTATACTTTCAAGAATAAACTGTGCAGTTTCGTCAAATTTAAATTCCATTGGATCACTAAATCCTGTAGTCTTTGATAAATATACTAGTATATACTTAATTTCTGGAATTGAGTCAATACTTTGAAGTACATGATATAAATATAAAAATTCATAATAAGTATTTTTATTCTTTTCTTCAGTAAATTTTTCTTTAATTAAATTAATTAAGTCATTTACTAGTGTTTGTTCTTCTTTACTTAAATCCTTTAAATTAAAGTAAGACTCATCTGTTGATTTAACGTTTTGGTTAAGTCTAGTTTCTACATCTTCTAAGTATTCGGCAGTTACTTTAATTTTACCAATAGACTCATCACTTCCATCTTCTATATTAAGTAATTTAAATAATAATAATTTCTTTTCTTTAGGCCATTTATTTAGGTTTTCAAGTTCTAGATAATTATATATCATTTGTCTAGATACTCCTAAATATTTAGCTAATTTTACTTTTGATATTCCTAACTCTTGTAATAATTCGTTTAAATTTTGCATTTTGTTTTCACTCTCTTTCTACCTTATAAATACATTTTACAACAGTTTACAGTAGTATGTCAAGTGTAAAGTAAAAGAAAATTAAATGTATAACAAACACTAAGAGTGTTAGCCCCTATTTATGAGGAAAACTAAAAGAAAAGAGTAGTACATTTATTACTACCCTACTACAAATACCAAAGTTTTTCTCCATTTTTTCTGACTTCTTTTATGATGCCACCACCAATTACTTCGCTACCTAGATATATTACACAAGCTTGTCCTGGAGTTACAGCTTTAGCACTTTCATATTTAACGATTATTTCATTAACGCTAGTGTATTCTATATTAATTGGGATGTCTTCTCCGCGATATCTAAACTTGCAAGTTGCAAAAGTTGGTTTTAAATCACTTATATAATTCATATTTTCTATTACTGCCTCATCAGAAGTTAAGTATTTATTATCATCACCAAATGCAACATAAAGTATATTTTTTTCTGTATCTTTACCACATACGTAATGGCGTTTTGCATCACCTGATAAGCCTACATTTCTTCTTTGACCTATAGTGTAGTACATAAGCCCGTGGTGTTTACCGATTACTTTCATAGTATCTATATCAATTATATCTCCGTCTTTTCCTTTAATATAGTTATTAATAAATTCTTGATAATGTCTTTCTCCAATAAAGCAAATTCCTGTTGAGTCTTTCTTTTCTGCAACTGGAAGGCCTGCATTAATTGCAATTTCTCTTACTTCAGGTTTTGTTAAACCGCCAACTGGAAATAACACATCTTTAAATTCACTAGGCCTTACTTGACTTAAAAAGTATGTTTGATCTTTATTGTTGTCTACTCCACGCAAGAGTCTACCTTTTTCTATTCTTGCATAGTGGCCTGTCGCGATTAAATCTGCACCAAGTTTTTTAGCTTCTTTTTTAAATAAGTCAAACTTAATATATTTATTACACATAATATCAGGGTTTGGTGTTCTTCCTTTTTTTAGTTCATCTAAGAAGTAAGCAAATACTAATTCCCAATATTCTTTAATAAAATCTACTCTATATAAAGGTATTCCTAAATAGTCACATACACTTTTAGCGTCTTTAAAGTCTTGTTCTTGAGGACAAATTCCATCTGTTATGCCTTCTGGGTCATTGTTTATATTGGAGTCCCAGTTTTTCATAAATAAGCCTATTACTTCGTAACCCTCTTTATCAAGTAAATAAGCACTTACTGCTGAGTCTACTCCACCACTCATTCCTACTACTACTTTCATAATATTTCACTTCCTAATCAAGTAAATTATACCATATTAAGTACTATTTGTCTATTATTAGATTAATTAAGTAAGAGTTAAGGTATATTTCTAATAAGGAAGAGATTACGCATATAATGGATGCCATTATAAAAAGAATTATTATCTTTTTGATAAATAGGTTTAAACTTAGGTTTTCTTTGCAAATAGTACCCTTAATTAGCTTTAGACTAATGTTAAACATAATACTAGAATATACTATAACTAACAAGCACATAATGATGTGGTGTGGAAACAACATAACTAGTGTATAAAGTATTCCTTTTAATTTGTAAGTTAGGAATATACTTGAGATTAGAAAGCCTATTAGTAAGCCTTTGTAGTAGTTAATAAACAACACAAGCGGGCTAAACAAGTATAGTACGCTTGAACAAGTGATTATCACTATGTAGACTAAGTTATATTTTAGACTGTTTAGAAAAGTAGATAATGTTACACTTTTTGTACTAAGTGAAGTGTACTCAAGTATTTCATTCTTGACTATCATTTTATCTAGACTACTTGTTAAAAAGAAAAATATTATTCCAGATATTAAGCCTGATCCTAGTAAAATAGTAGATACAATTATTATTTTTTTATTTATTAATTTTTTCATAGTAAAGTATATTATGGGTCTTTTAATTTTATTCAAAATATTGTATAATTAATTTGAGGTATTTAATTATGAAGAAGAAAACTAAAAAACTAATACTTCGTGTATTAGTTTGGATAGCCACTATTATAATACTACTATTCTTTGTAGGTGGTGGAATTATTACAATATTAGGTAGATAAGTTATCTATCTTTTATTTTTTCTCTAATTTTAAAGAGTACTCTTGAGTATCAATTTTTTCATATGGATTATTTATTAGATTAAAGTTAATTTTAACAAGACAACTATCCATGAT
>CAVITD010000054.1:3019-11542 GCA_963645645.1 uncultured Eubacteriales bacterium | reverse complement strand
TCGTTTTACTAACTCCTACAGAAGGAACAAGCATAGAATTAGTTTTAAATGCAGCTATGTACACTCTTATTCCTGTAATGTTATACACAGTCATATTCTTAATATTACATGAACTAAGTAAAAAACATAAGTTTATAAACAAAATATTCACACTTTTAATTATCAGTGGACTCTTATTAACATGCTACACTGTTTATTACATCAATGATGCTTTTAAAGTCAAAGACTACATTGATAAAAGAATTACATCAAATGACTTCATAGAAAATAACTATACTAAAGTAGAATATGATAGTATAGTATTCCCTAGTGATAAAAATAACTTAATAGTAATATACTTAGAAAGCATGGAAAGCACATTTGCTGATAAATCAAGTGGTGGAGTATATGACAAAAACTACATAACAAAGCTAACCGAACTTGCAAAAGAAAACTTGTCATTTTCAAATAAAGACGAAGGCCTTATTGGAGGCGCTTACACTGCACCTGGTTTATCTTGGACTATGGCTGGTCTTGTAGCAACAACTGCAGGTGTCCCTATAAAAACACAATTTGAAAATGTAAATGAACACAAATTCCTATATCCAAACATAATCACTCTAGGAGACATCATGAGTAAAAATGGTTACAACCTATCATTCATGCTAGGAAGTGACGCAACATTTAGTGGTATAGAAGACTACTTATATGCACATGGCAACTATAAAATAAAAGATTTAGACTACTTTAAAGAAAATAACTTGGTAAAGAAAAGTGACTTAGTAGAATGGGGACTAAAAGACAGAGACTTATTTGAACAAGCTAAAACAGAACTAACTTCTCTTAGTAAAGAAGATAAACCCTTCTATTTCTCACTTATGACAATAGATACACATGCACCTAAAGGTGTAACTTACAAAGATTGTAAAAGTGTAAGTAAACAAGACTACATAAACACAATTGCATGTGCAGACACTACTATAATGGATTTCATTGACTGGATAAGCAAGCAAGATTTCTACAAAAACACCACAATTGTAATTACTGGAGACCATATCTCTATGAGTAAAGTAGTTGACTATAAAGACAGTGAAAGAAACATCTATAACGTATTCATAAATGCAAAAAATAGTCCATCCAAACAATATAATAGACTATTCACAAACATTGACATGTTTCCAACAATATTAGGTAGCCTAGGAGTAAAAATAAAAGGTGACACTCTTGGTTTAGGAACAAACCTATTTAGTGACAAAGAAACATTAGTAGAGAGCTATGGATATCTTGACTACTATAATAAAATCTCATACTATTCGGAGTTTTATGATAAAGAAATACTTAAATAAAAATGAAAGATTTATAAGATATACAATATTTGCAAGCTCTATTGCTATACTAGAAGTAATCACATTCACAATATTTAATTCACTTCTAAAAATAAATCTTCTTATTGCAAACACCATGTCATTCTTAATAAGCGTAGTCTTACTTTACTATGTTAACTCTAAATACGTATTTAAAACAGTATTCAAAACAAGAAAAGCCAGAGTAAAAAAATTCTATTTATTTCTAGGTACTCGTGTAGCAGGCTTATTTATGGACAGTTTAGTCTTATATATGCTTGTAGAATATGCTGAGTTGTCTAGTTTCCCTTCAAAAATAATATCAGGCATATCCACAACTTTAATAAACTATGTAATAGGAAAGTATGTTTTCAAGTAACATACTTTTTTCTAAAACTTTTAATCTAAGTGTGTATTTCTTTAAAAAAATATGCTAGAATAATTACGAGGGAATAAAGATGAAAGAAAAAATAACAAAATTACTAAATGTGCGTAAGAAATACGGTTTCGTAGGTTTCTGTAAAAAACTAAAAAGCTACATAATAGCTAACTACATAGACAAATTTAGTTTCACTACATTAGTACATTATAAAAAATATAAAAAAGAAATAAAAGAAATACTTTCTAACAACAATTACGATAGAATAATACTATGGAGAAGCAGCTTTGGTTACAAAGTACACTTATTTCAAAGACCACAACACATCGCAAACAACCTAGCAAATCAAAAATGCTTGATGTTCTATGAAGTCACAACAATGACAGACAATATTAAAGTGTATGAAAAACTAAAAAATAACTTCTACTTATTTAACTTTAACAACATATTACTAAACAAAATACTAATGAATGAACTAAAGAAAAACAATAAACCTAAATATATAGAAGTATACTCAACTGACTGGAAACTAAGTATTAAAGATATAAACAAATACATGAATAAGGGTTTCAAATTCATATATGAATACATTGACCATCTAAGCCCAGAACTTGCTGGCACTCTTACACTGCCAACTAATATTACAGATAAATATAACTATGCAATGTCTAACACAGACGTTTATGTTGTAGTAACTGCTGACGCGCTTATGAATGACGTAATTAATAAACGTGGAAACAAAAATCTAGTATATAGTTCTAACGGCGTAGACTACAAATTCTTTCAAGAATTTAAAGAACACAAATTAGATTACAACTTTATAGAAGTATTTAATAACGGAAAAAGAAATGTCTGCTACTATGGCGCACTAGCTAAATGGTTTGACTATGACTTAATAAAAGAAATATCTAAAACTAACAAATATAACGTAATACTTTTTGGAATAAAATACGATGAGTCATACGACCAAAACATAACAGGTAACGAAAAAAACATTTATTTTTTCGGCCCAAAAGACTATAGTGAACTTAAATACTATGCAAGAAACTGTGATATACTAATGGTGCCTTTTCTAATAAACGACATCACAAAAAGCACAAACCCTATTAAAATATTTGAATACATGGCACTTAAAAAGCCAATAGTAACTACTAACTTAAACGAATGCAAAAAATACAAAAGCATATTTATTGGAGAAAACCACGAAGATTTTATAAAAAAACTTGAAGAAAGCTACTTTTTAAGAAATGATAAGAACTATTTAAAACTATTAGACAAAGAAGCAAGAGAAAATGACTGGAGTAAAAAAGCAGAAGCTATAATAAACTTAGTTAAGAAAGATGAAAAATAACTTTAACTTATTGATTATATCTCTTATTAATAGTATAATTAAATAGTGTTAAAAAAGTAAAAAGTGGTTATACTAGAAGTAAGGATGATGTTATGAAAGAGTATTATTTAAATTTATATACTAAAACAAGAGACGAATATTTTGCCTACATAAAGTCCTTGCTTTTGCGTGAAGAAAAAAAGTTTGTAGTAACTGCAAACACTGAAACATTCATGTTAGGGGAAGAAGACCAAGAAATAAATGACATACTAACAAACCCAAATAACAGTATAATTGCTGATGGAATTGGACTTGTTAAAGGTGCTAGAATAAAAGGTTTAGACATTGAAGAAAGAATAACTGGTGTAGACGTAGCAAAATATTTACTTGAAGAATGTAGTAAAAACAATAAAAAAGTCTTCATATTTGGTGCCAAAGAAGAAGTTCTAAGTAAAATGAAAAAAGTAATAACTGAAGAATATGATGGCATAATAATTGCCAAAATGATAAATGGTTACATTGACAACAAAGAAGAAGTATTTGTAAAAATGGTAAAAGAAACAAACCCAGATGTAATATTAGTCGCCCTTGGTATTCCTTTACAAGAAAAACTTATTAACAGACACATAAACGAATTTAAAAAAGGCATATTTGTAGGCGTGGGTGGGTCAATTGATGTACTAAGTGGTTCAATTAGACGTGCACCAAACATATTTATAAAAACAAACACTGAATGGTTATATAGAATAATGACGAGACCTTCTAGAATTAAAAAGTTCTTTAAATACAACGTGAAATTTGGTATAAAAACAGTATTTTCTAAAAGAGATAGAGAAGTATTATAAACCTTACTAACAACTAGCAAGGTTTTTATTTCGCTTTTATCTCGTCATTTTGTTGAAAAACAGCCCCATTTATGTCGTCAAATCGTTAATTTTGAGCTATTTTATCTCGTCAAATCGTTAAAAAATAGCACTTTTATCTTGTCAAACCGTTAATTATCACTAAAAACAAGACTAATTAAAAGGAAAAAATTTTATTTCCAAATGAGTTTATTAATAAGAAAATATTCCAAATTTTTGTGAGTTTTGAGAGTTCAAATGGACTTTTCGTTAGAAATTTGGTACAATAAAATCATGAAAGGAGAAAGAAAAATGAACAAAAAAACAATAATCATAAGTGGAGTAGTACTATTAATAGCTTTATTACTTATATTCTTACTAAACAAAAAAAACTATGAAGTAACTTTTGATACTGATGGAGGATCTAATATAAGTACATTAGTAGTTAAAAAAGGAGAAAAAATAACTAGACCAACTAATCCAGTTAAAGAAGGATACACTTTTGTTAATTGGTACTTAGATGGAGAAGAATATGATTTCTCTAAAGAAGTAACTAAAAACATAAAACTAACTGCTAAATGGACTAAAAATGAAACAGTAACTCCAGATGATAACAAAGAACCTGAAAAAGAAGAAGTAGTAGTTAAAACTTACACAGTAACTTTTAACACAGATGGCGGAAGCAAAGTATCCTCAGTAAAAGTAAATGAAAATGAAAAAGTTACTAAACCAACTAACCCTACTAAAAAAGGTTACAAATTCTTAGGATGGTACTTAAATAACAAAAGTTATAACTTTAGTACTAAAGTAACAAGTGACATAACACTAAAAGCTAAATGGGAAAAAGTTAAAACTGATGACCAAAAAGAGGAAACAGTTGTAGTTAAAACTTATACAGTAACTTTTAACTCAGATGGTGGAAGTAAAGTCTCATCAGCTACTGTTAATGAAAATACTAAAGTATCAAAACCAGCTAATCCTACTAAAGACAAATATAAATTCTTAGGATGGTACTTAGATGGTGTAGAATACGACTTTTCTAAAGCAGTAACTAAAAACATTACTTTAACTGCTAAATGGGAGTATGTACCAACTATAAGTTACTTAATGGAAGAACCAGAAAACATCGTCGGACAAGTAATTCTATATGTAACTAAAGATGGTGAAAAAGTAGATGGTTACTTAGACATAACTGTAACAGGTGGTAAAACTATAACTAAAGAAATACCTAAAACAGGATACTTCACAAATAAAAAACAAATAGAAAAAATAACTAATGCAAGAGTAAAATAAATGAAAGGAGAAAACTAAATGAAAAAAATATTATTAACATTTATATTAATGTTTACATTAATAATCAATATAGATGCATTAACAATTAAAGAAGATTCATCAAATTACACTGGTGACGTTTATATCTTTGGATCAACTAAATTTGATAACAACACACTTATCACCTTTACTCAAGCAGGAATAGCTGGTATGAACGAAGCAAAAGTACAACTAGCAACAAAAGGAATAATTGACACTGATAACGTTAAAACATACTACTATAGTGATCTAACTAAATCTTGGAATGAAATATCATTAGAAACAGGAAAACTTACTGTTTTAACAGATGAACAAACAGAAAAATTAGAAGAAAACTTAAAAGTTTACTATGTAAACAATGTAGAAAAAATAATAGAAGTACCTTTTGAAGGAGTAGTAGATGAAAATACTTTAAAACCTATATCTTCTAACATCACAAGTGAAGCTACAACAGAAGAAGGCAAAATCCTAGTACCAGCTACTTGGGTTAATGGTTTTACATTCACTACTAACGGAATACCTACATCTGTATCTCTAAGTGAAATAGTTGCTGGAAAAATTAATGAATTAGATAGTCCTATTATCAAAATAAATCCAACACTTGAATTAACAGCAGAAACTTCTACTGTAAGAAAAGATGAAATTGTAAACTTAAAAGCAATATATTCAAGTAATGGATACGCTAATACCAAAGGAAATGTAACTATAACAGGAGAAGAAAGCGTTTTTAAAGCTACTTACAATAAAGAAATAACACTTAATAATAATGAAGAAAACATTACTTTAAAATTTACCAAATTAGGTAACTACACTATTAAATATGAAGTAGTATTTGAAAACGGAATTACTTTAAATAAAACATTAAATTTTAAAGTAATAGACAATGGCACTCTTAAAACAAGCGGTACTACTTACACATATGAAAATAACACTCTAACACTAACAGGAACAACTCACTATCGTATAACTGACGTTGATGGTGAAGAACCAAGTGGAAACTACGTTTCTTATATACGTGTAACTTCACCTGATAATTTTGACTCAAGAAACTCTAAAATCAAACTTGATGGAGTAGATTTACCTTTAGTCGATGAAGAAGGAAGAAATAAATGGATAGGCGCTAATATGGAAAACTCTGCATACTCATACTGGTTTGATGACATGCTATTTACTGATAAAAATACAACTCACACTCTTGAAGTAGAATGGTTTGAAGGTTACACTGAAACATTCCTAATCAAACTAGGTGAAACATGCATATTAGAAGACAAACCTGAAAGTAACATAGGTGCAGTTTATAGTACATTAGAAGATAATACTTTAACTGTTAATTCAATATATTACACACTAGCTAACTCTTATAAAGGTTATATTATACCTATTGAATTAACTATTCAAAAAAGAGTAAATAATCCTAAAATCATAGTTGATAACACATTACTAACTGAAAAGGATTACACTAAAATATTTGACTATGATAATAACAAAACATACTTTACATTTAGTCTAAAATTTGATTCTAATATAGACCACAAAGTAGAAGTAACCTGGGGTAAAAACTACACTGAAACTTACACTGTAAAACTAGGTGAAAATGCTCTAAAACCTGCTGAAGTAAATGATGCTAGTTTTCTAAAAGAAATAATCTCTGATAACAGTGTTAGAGAAATAAAACTAACTGATAGCATAACATTAGATGAAACTCTATCTATTACAAACAAAGACTTAACAATAGACTTAAACGAAAACCAAATAACATTTACTTCTAACAATAGATTAGAACTAACAGGTAACTCTAATGTAACTATTAAAAATGGTACTCTTTATGGTGGAGAATACGCTCTTGCTGCATTTGATAACTCAACTCTAACAGTAGAAAAAGATGTATTAATAGACATGACAGACACTAATGTAACCAACGATAAATATGGCATATACCTAAGAAACAATGCTAATGTAACATTAAATGGTACAATAAACGTATCAGGAACCACTGCTAATGAGTACTATGGTATCTCAGGCAATGGATCATACAAAGGAAACACTACCTTAACAGTAAACGGAAATATAAACTCTACTGGTGCTGCTATCTATGAACCTCAAACAGGAACAATAACTATTAATGAAGGAGCTTACTTAGAAGCAAACACTGTAATAGGAATGAAAGCAGGCAAACTAACTATTAATGGTGGTACACTATATGCAGTAGGTGAAAATAATGAACCTACCATTAAATCTAATGGATTTAACCTAACAGGAGATGTAATCTACCTTGAAGAAAATGCTTCTTATGATGGTAACATAGAAGTAACTGTTAATGCAGGAAACCTAGATACTAAATATGCTAACATCATAAGACAAATAAACTCTACTGAAAGAGAAATAAAAGTAACAGGTGAATATAAAACAGAAACTAATGGTAATATAACTATTTATAAAGAAAAAATGCTTCCTAGTATAGAATACCCTTCAGAAAGAGAAATATATATATGGACTGGTTTCACACCTATAGTATACGCTAATGACTATTTTAAAGAAGAAGTAAACTATTCTTATACTGTTATTGATTCTACAAGCCAAGTAATAAAACATCGTGCTGGAACAATAACACTTAAAAAAGAAATAGATTATAATTTTACTTATTTTGTATTTGAAGAGGCAGGAACATATTCTGTTATAATGACCTTTGAAAAAAATGGAAGAATAGTAGAAGAAACTGTTGAAGTAACAGCATTGCCTAATAACATTGATTAAAACTTACCGATTGGTAAGTTTTTCTTTTATTTATTAATTTAAAATGTTATAATATGGTTAAGAAAGGAGATGCTATATGAAAAAAATAAAACTAATAAGCCTAGCATTAATAACTCTTTTATTTATAACAGCTTGTAGCTGTTCTAAAATAAAAGAATACACTATTACTTTTGACTCAAATGGAGGAACTAAAATCTCTAGTCAAACCATAAAAGAAAATGACTTAGTAAACAAGCCATCTGATCCTACAAGAGAAGGATATACCTTTAACGGTTGGTATAATGGTAAAGTAAAATATGACTTTAACACTAAAGTAACTGAAAACCTAAACCTAACTGCTAAATGGACTAAAAATGAAACAGTAACCCCAGATGATAATAAAGAACCTGAAAAAGAAGAAGTAGTAGTTAAAACTTACACAGTAACATTTAATACAGATGGAGGAACTAAACTATCTTCTATTAAAGTAAAAGAAAATGACTTAATAACTAAACCAGATACTCCAGTAAAAGAAGGATATAACTTCCTAGGATGGTACCTAAATAATAAAACATATAACTTTAGTACTAAAGTAACAAGTGACAT
>CAVITD010000054.1:0-3009 GCA_963645645.1 uncultured Eubacteriales bacterium | reverse complement strand
AAAAAGTTAAAACTACTGAAGAAACTGGCAAAGATAAACCTGTAGAAGAAGAACCTGACAAAGATAAAACTTCTGAAAAAGAAGAAGAAATTAAAACTTACACAGTAACATTTAACACTCTTGGTGGAAGTAAAATAGATTCTTCAATAGTTAAAGAAAACGAAAAAGTAACTAAACCTATTGATCCAACAAAAGACCAATACTGCTTCTTAGGATGGTACCTAGATGGAATAGAATATGACTTTAACACTTTAATAGACTCAGACATAACATTAACAGCTAAATGGCAGTATATTCCAACAATTAGTTACATAATAGAAAAATATAACGAAAGCATAACTAATCAAATAATAATATATGTAACTAAAGATGGAGAAAAAATAGATGGTTACTTAGACATCTTAGCTAACAATAATGAAGTAATAACTAAAGAAATAAGCAAAGATGGATACATAACTAACTCTAACCAAATAATAAAAATAACAAATCCAAAAGAAAAATAAATGAAAGGAGAAAACTAAATGAAAAAAATAATATTAACCATATTACTAATGTTCTCATTAGTAATTAATATAAATGCTTTAACACTAAAAGAAGACACTTCTAGCTACACCACTGACGTATACATCTTTGGCTCAACTAAATTTGATAACAACACCATCATCACTTTAAGTGCAGCTGGAATAGCTGGAATGAATGAAGCTAAAGTACAAATTGCTACTAATAATCAAATAGACACAGAAAGTGTTCAAACATATTACTATAGTGACTTAACAAAATGCTGGAATCTAATAGACTTAGAAACCGGTAAACTTACTCTTCTAACAAAAGAAGAAACTTCTTCTTTAGAAGAAAAACTTAATGTTTACTATGTAAACAATATAGAAAAAATAATAGAAGTTCCTTATGAAGAACAAGTTGATGAAGGAAGCCTAAAAGCAAACTCTTCTAAAGTAACAAGTGAAGCTTCTATAAAAGAAGGTAAAATTCAAGTGCCAGCTACTTGGATAGGAGGATTCACTTTTACAAGTAATAATACTCTAGTAACAGTAGACTTAAGTAAAACACTAGATAATAACCTAATCGAGTTAGATGAACCTATAATTAAAATGAATCCTACATTAACACTAACTAGTGAAACAAACGCTATTATAGAAGAAGAAACAACTCTAAAAGCAAAAATAAATTCTAACGGATATACTGGTATTAATAGTATTATAAGTATAACATCTTCTGATCCAGAAAACACAGAGATATCAAACTATAACAAAGAAATAACTCTAAATACTACTGAAGAAAACATAACATTAAAATTTACTAAAGAAGGCACTTATACCATAACATATAACATAGAACTAGAAAATGGTATAACTTTAAATGAAAATGTAACATATAACGTAATGGGTAAAGGCTCATTAGAAACATATGCTTATGGAGTGGGATCAACTTATCAAAACAATACACTAACAATAACAGGTAACCTCACATACACATTAGGGAAAGAAAAAAGCGGTTATCTAGTAACATTATTCTTATCATCTCCAAAAGGATTTAATCCCGAAAACTCAGTTGTTAAACTAGATGGAAAAACTTTAACAACTAAAACTGAAGCAGGAAATAGTAATTGGTTTGAAAACGACTATAACAAAACTTATATCTTTATAATATATGACGTAGATTTTATAGATAAAACAACTTCTCACACTTTAGAAATAGAATGGACTCAAGGATACACTGAAACAATGACTATAAACCTAGATGAAAACATTATATTTGGTGAAAAACCAGTTGGTACAATATCTTGTTCTAAATGTGAATATAACGAAGAAACTAATACCTTAGAAGTTAAATCATCTAATTATAACTTTAACGGAGAAAAAAGTGGTTATGTAACTGATGTAGAAATAAGCCTTCCTTCTTACACTTCTGACCCACATCTAACAGTAGATGGTAAAACTCCAGAAACAGAAGAATACTCATACATTCAAAGTTATGATTCAACTACTTATCATTTAACATTAACTTTTAATAATTTTAAAGAAAAATTAATCGAAGTAGAATGGGGTAAAGGCTATAAAGAAACATTTACTGTTAAACTAACAGATGAAGCTATAAGTGAAGTTGAAGTAAATAATGCTGAAAACTTAAAAATAGCCTTAAAAGATAACAATATTAGAAACATTAAAATAACAGATAATTTTACAATTGATGAAACATTATCTACTACAAACCCTGATTTAAACATAAACTTAAACGAAAACACTATATCTCTTACTAAAGATAATAGAATACAGTTACTAAGCTTTGCTCATCTTACATTCTCAAATGGAACCATAAAAGGTGAAGAACGTGCCTTTGATGTATTTGATGAATCAAACTTAAACATAACAGAAAAAGTTCTAATTGACCTAACAGATGAAACCATAACAAAAAACAAATATGGAATCTACTATAGAAACTATGCCACAATTCAAATGTCTGGTACACTAAATATAATAGGAAATGCTGACTGCTATGCCATAACAGGAGACGCATCTACTGACTACAAAGGTGATACTCACCTTGACATAGATGGTAACATCTCTTCAAACAAAGTAGCAATATATCACCCTCAAAAAGGAATAATAAGCATGTATAACGGCCATATAACTGCTGACACACCAATCATAATGAAATCTGGTAGAATAGAACTATCTAATGGAACTATAACAGCTACTGGTGAGAATAATAACCCTTATGAAGGTATAAACCTAACTGGAGATGTAATATATATTGAAAAAACTACTGAAGATGATGAAAACATCAATATAACTATTAATGGTGGAACACTAACTAGTTATAACGCTTACATCATAAGAGAATTAAATACTACATCACAAGAAATAACATATGACTTAAAAACATTAAAACTAAATAAAAAAGAAGAAACTAATAATGGTATAATAACAACTTATATCAATAAAGTATTACCTACAATAACAGTCTCTTCTAACGAAGGCATCTATAATG
>CAVITD010000053.1:0-4202 GCA_963645645.1 uncultured Eubacteriales bacterium | reverse complement strand
TATATTTTGTCTAAAATAATTATAACGAAATATGTCATTTTTTGATAGATATAAATTGAAATTTTTATATAAAATTTTATCTAAAATGGAGGTAAGAAGAAAAATATAGAAATTTCATTGAAAAATAGAGAAAAAACAGGTGGTAGTGTATGAAACTATTCACACTACCTTATCGGAAAGAGGGAAAATATATGAAAAAATTTAATGATTTTATTTGCAAAAATAAAAATATTGTTTTAATTATTTCATTTGTATTATTAGCTTTATCCTTTGTTGGTATGAAGTTAACAAAAATAAACTATGACATATTAGTTTACTTACCAAGTGATATTGAAACAATAGAAGGGCAAGACATATTAACTAATGAGTTTAATATGGGAGCTTATGCTTTAGTAGTAGCAGAAAATGTAGACAATGAGGGCATACTAAAGCTAGAAAATCAAATCAAAAATATAGAAGGAGTTAACAAAGTTGGTAGTTTAGTTGATGTTGTTGGTACAAGTGTTCCACTAGATATGCTACCTGATAGTATAACTAAGTATCTAGCAAATGACGAAAACACACTTTTACTTGTAACATTTAACGGTTCAACTTCTAGTGAAGAAACCATTAATGCAGTTTCTGACTTAAGAAACATCAGTGAAAACCTAAGCGTTGGTGGAATGAGTAGTATGGTACTTGATACTATGAACTTATCTAATAGTGAAATAGCTATCTATATAGTAATAGCAGTTGTACTTTGTATAATAGTTTTAGCAGTAAGTTTAGACTCTTACATCGTACCAGTATTACTTCTTGTTAACATTGGAATGGCTATTGTTTATAACCTAGGTACTAACATATTCCTAGGACAAATAAGTTACATTACAAAAGCCTTAGTCGCAGTTTTACAGCTTGGTGTTACAACAGACTTTTCAATATTCTTATATCATGCATATCAAAGCAAAAAAAATAAAATGCCTAAAGAAAGCGCTATGAGTGAAGCAATAAGTGAAACATTTACGTCTGTTACAGGATCATCATTAACAACAATCGCAGGTTTCTTAGTGCTTTGTTTAATGCGTTTAACTTTAGGTAAAGACCTTGGAATAGTAATGGCTAAAGGTGTACTACTTGGCTTAATCGCAGTACTTACAATATTCCCATGTTTATTATTAACATTTGATAACTTAATTACAAAGACATCTCATAAAGTATTAATTAAACCATTAAATGGGCTAAACAACTTCATTGTAAAACACTACATAGTAATATTTATAGTATTCTTAATATTATTATTTCCTATGTATAAAGCAAACTCTAAAGTAGAAGTATATTACAAAATTGATGAAACATTACCTGAAACATTAGAAAGCATAAAAACAAACAATGAAGTAAAAGAAAAATTTAACATAGTTAGTCCTGAAATAATACTAATTAGTAAAGATGTTAAACAAAATGACTTAGAAAAATTAACGAATGATTTAAAGAATGTTGAGGGGATAAACTTAGTACTAAGTGAAAGTGAGATAACTAAATATATAAGCATAGATGCTTTACCTAGTGAACTTACAAGTATGTTAAGTAATGACAAATATAAACTAATCTTAATAAACTCAGTATATGAAGTAGCAAGTGATGAGTTAAATGACCAAATAACAATAGTTAATGACCTAGTTAAAAAAGTTGATGAAAACGCAATTGTGGCTGGAGAAGGTCCACTTATGAAAGATTTAATTACAATAAGTGATAAAGACTTTAATGATGTAAACTCATGGTCTATTATATGTATATTCTTACTTCTAGTAATTGTCTTAAGAAGATTTTTACTTCCAATATTACTAGTAACAGCTATAGAATTTGCAATATTTACTAACTTAGGAATATCATATTTTGCAGGAGATGTATTACCATTTGTAGCCCCTATAACTTTAGGTACAATACAACTTGGTGCTACTATTGACTATGCAATACTTTTAACTACAACTTACCTAGAAAAAAGAAAAACTATGGATAAAGAAAGTGCTATTAAAAAAACACTTAACCAAACAAGCACGTCTATTATAGTAAGCGCTTTATGCTTTTTTGCTGCTACATTTGGTGTTGGCGTTTATAGTGATTTGGAAATGGTAGGAAGTTTGTGTTCATTAATAAGTCGTGGTGCTTTAATAAGTATGGTAGTTGTATTAACTGTCTTACCTAGTATATTATTAATATTTGATAAATTAATTGTAAAGGAAAGTGAAGAAAAAATGAAAAAAATAAATAAGGAAAAATTAGCTGTTGGTTTAGTATCATTACTTGTACTAATGCCAACTACAAGTTATGCATTAACAAAAGAAGAAAGAGTATTTACAAAACTTAATAGTGATGGTACTGTTAATTATAGTACTGTAAGTGAAAGTATATTAAATAATAAAAATATAGAAATAAAAGATTATTCAATACTTGAAAATATAACTAATTTAAACTCTAATACAAGTTTTACTAAAGATAATAACTATCTTACTTGGAATACATTAGGAGAAAATATCCTTTATAGTGGTGTTACTAATAAAGAATTACCAGTGAGTGTAAGTGTTAAATATAAGCTTAATGGAGAAGAATTAGAATTAAAAGATATGTTAGGTAAAAGTGGTAAAGTTGAAATAATAGTAAACTATAAGAACTTAGATAAACACGTAAGAAATATTAATGGAAAAAATGAAACTATTTATACACCATTTGTTGTAACTATGGGCACATATTTAGATAATACTATTAATAAAGATATTAATGTAAATAATGGTAAAACTGTTACAAGTGGAAGTAAGACTTTCGTAACAGGTGTAAGTATACCTGGTTTAAGTGAATCACTTAAAATAAGTAGTATTCCAAATATGAGTAATGTTACTATTAGTTATGAAACAAAAGAATTTAGTTTAAATACAATATACTTTGTAATTGTACCAAAAATAATAGACAATAGTAGTGTAAGTGAATTAGATAAACTAAATACTTTATATGAAAGTGTAGACAAACTACAAAGTAATATGGATTTAATTAATGAAAGCTCTAATAAATTAGCAAATGGTACAACACTTCTAAAGAATACTTTAAACTCAAAAATAGAGGGTTTAAGTAAAGAAAATATTTTAACTAGTGAAGTATTAAGTGGAATTAAATCTTCAGCTACAAGTGAAGTTAGTTCAATGTTTACAGAAGAATATCAAAAAGCTTTAAGTGAAAAAGTTTGGCTTAGTGTTAAAGAAGAAAGTCAAAAGAATGAAGATGAAGGGTTAAATAACATAGTAAGTAAGCAAATGGTAAGTTATTTAAATGATACTAATTTATATAATGATTATGTTAACTGTAAGACAGGACAAGTAATTAAAGAACAAGGTGGAGAAATGAGTAATGAACAACAAAAAAGTTGTTATATTATTAGTCAAGATAAAGCATTACCTTACTTTGAAAGTTTAACTAAAGAAGTAAGTATGTATGTTATGGAAAAAGTTAGTAAAGAAGTAAGTGTAAGTGTGGCAAAAGAAACTTCTACTGCTGTAGCAAGTGAGTTAAGTATAAAAGTTGCTGATAGTGTAGTTGATACAATGCTTAAAGAAGTAAATGAAAGTTTAAAAGAATTGTATTCTGGAATAGAAATACTTGATAATGGAATGAATGCTTTAAATGAAGGAATTACTTCATATAATGAAGATGGAATAAAAGTATTAAGTAGTAAAATGACTGAAGTAAAAGATGTTACTAGTAGAGTTAAAGCTTTAGTTAATGTAAGTAATGAATACAAGAGTTTTACTGAAAGTAATATGTCTGGAGAAACTAAGTTTATCTTGAAAATAGATAGTGCTAAAAAAGAAGTTAAATCAGTAAGTGATACATCTTCTAAAACAAAAACTACATTTTTTCAAAGATTAAAGAATTTATTCAAATAAAGTACTTGAAAAATAGTATTTTTTTTGATATTATTATAATGTAATAGCGAGAGTAACAAAATCTCAAGCTTAAATATAAGGAGAATGAACATGGAAACAAAATACTCTGTAAAATATGTAATGGGGGGGGGTATATTAAGACTTATAAGTAATCTTAATAGTTTTTCATGTGTTTTTAAATGGATAGAATAACTCTACCCATTTTTTCGTGTGTAGAAAAGAGGTAAGATATGACGAATGAAGAGTTGAAAAAATTAGTTGGTAAAAATGTAAGAAAGTATAGGCTTATAT
>CAVITD010000052.1:0-14226 GCA_963645645.1 uncultured Eubacteriales bacterium | reverse complement strand
ACCTTTTCGTTATACTTTTTTATAAATTCCTTAAGTCTTTTGCCTTTTAATACATCATATCCATTACTCTTAAACTCTTCATTATATATTTCTAAATATCTTTCTAAAGTACGAATATCTATTTCATAAAACTGAGCAACTTGCTCTTTAGTAAAGGATATTTTATCTTCAAAAAATATACCTTCTATATTGCAAGCTTTTTCTATTTCATTAATTGCATAATTGTTGTTCAAAATATTTTGTCTATCTATTTTTGAATTAGTCAAATCTTTTGCCATTTTGTACCTCCTTGAGTCAAATAATTATATTTATTATACCATTATTACCTTATTTTAACAATGCAACCAATTAAAAATCATTACGATTTTTATCAAAATTAATAATAACATTCATTTTATGATTTTCAGTACTAGAAATATAATATTTTTCGGTAGTTTCTATTCTTTTATGGCCTAATACTTCCGCAATATCTTTTTTTAACTTCTTCTAAAGTATAGTGTTTGTATTTTTTACCCAATTCTTTTATATAATTATTTTGTAATTCTTTATATTTCAATAAAAATGAATATAAAGTATCACAAATATAAACTTCTCTATGACTATCTATTGTTTTACTAGTACCTAAATACCATCTACCATTTTCTACTTTATCTTTTGCATATACTGTTTTAATTATTTTAATAATCCGATTATCTAAATTTATGTCTCCCCAATTCTCCTGTTCTCATTCCTGTATAACAGGCAGTAAGGAATGCACATATAAACACGTTATTATTTTAAATAGATTTATAATAATATTTATTTCTTCGTTTGTATAGACATGTCTTACATCATTTTTTTAATTCAAATGACAATACTCTAGGGATTTGTAAATCACTTGCTGGATTATTTTTAATAAATCCAAAATAATATGTTGCATCTCTTAATAAACTTTTAATTACTTTTTGATAATTTCTTAATGCTTTTTTAGTAGCTGATGTTTGATATAACCTTAATAATGCTTGATTTAGAATATATGGTGTTAGAATTGACAATTTATAATTACCTAATTCCTTTTTTATATTACCAAAAGATTCTTTATATCTTTTTGCTGTGGAATACTTATAATAAATTTCAAAGTACTCACTCATCCAATAATCTAAATATTCAGAATATAACATATTACTTTCTTTTGTATTATCTCCATTAATAAACTCATTATATGCCTTTTGACCTACTATATATGCTTCATTTTTAGTTCTAAAACCGAATTTAGTTATTTGTTTTCTTTTTCCATTTACCTTTCCTGCTTCAAAACAATATTGATAAGTATAACCTCTTTTTCTTATACTAATCATTTTTATCATCTCCATTTCTCTAGAACAATAATATTTATAAAAAAATTAGTAGAGTTTTTACTAATTCTTTACTTTTTATATTTTTTCAATTTTGTAAACAAAAGTTATTAAATCTTTTTCCAAACTCACTTGCATTTAACATCATAGGCATTCCTGAATTTGGTCCTCCTAAAGATATTGAATACAATGTAGCGGTTACTAAACCATAATTTTCTAGTTGCAAAATGGAACTTCTAATTAGCGAAATATCCGTATTAGGTTTTGTTATTTGAAGATCAATAACATTATTATGTATCAATATAAATTGAAATAATTCAATTTGTAATGGAGTTATTTGAGATAATATATTTAAGAAAAGTTTTCTTTCCTCATAATTCCCGTTAGTAGGTGTTATTAAAATGTTTTTAAAATATTGTTTATATAATTTTATTTTATATTCTAAATGTTCATTTTCAATTTTATCAGTTAATTCATCTATTAATGACATTAACTCATCTTTATTATGGTCTTCTAAACTCGGTAAAGTAACTCCTTCTAATTCAGTAGCTACCTCTTTGAGGGTTTGTTCTATTCTTTGAAATCTTTGTTCCTGCTTATATCCAAAATATAAAGTAGCAAGTGGCCCTCCAACGTAAGGGATAGCCTGTAGTCCTGCATTAACTACTAATTCAAATTTTTCTTTATTATTCATATTATTACGTCCTTTCTACTTTTTAAAAAGGATGTCAACAAATTTTTTGGCTAACATCCTTTAATTTCAACGAAATTTGTCTACATTTGTAAGTTATTGTGGACAAGTTATAAAACTCGAACTAATTTATCTTTTTAAAAATTTAAATATTTCCTTTATTTTATACTACTTTCCACAGCAGTTCTTATACTTCTTGCCACTTCCACAAGGACATGGATCATTTCTACCAATTTTATTTTCTACCTTCTTAGGTGTCTTCTTAGTACCCTCACTACTATCATTAGTCTTAATGTTCTTATTCTCATGTCTCTCTAAATTTTGTCTAACTTCAGCCTTAAGTAAATATGTAGTAATCTCTCTATTAGTTTCCTTAAGCATATTATCAAACATTTGGAAACCTTCTAAAGCATAGGCTTGAAGTGGATTAGTCTGAGCATAACCTCTTAAACCAATACCCTCCTTAAGTTGTTCCATATTATCAAGTTGATTCATCCAATTCTTATCAAGTACTCTTAAAGTTATTGCTTTCTCAAAGTCATCTTGAATTTCTTTAGGTACATCCTTAAGTTTCTCATTATAATCTTTTACAACTATATCATAAATAGTATTTTGTACCTCATCTATACTCTTATTCTCTAAATCTTTCTCAACTAATTTTTCACTCTTTAACAAATTAGAATTAAATATCTCACATATATTAACGATATCATTATGAGTTAACACGTCTTCTGGTACAAAATGATCATTTACTGTCTCAACAACATAATCTTTAAATATAGTTAGAACTCTATCCCTAATACTATCCTTATCTAATATCTCATTTCTTCTTTCATAAACAATTTCTCTTTGCTTACTAATAACATTATCATAGTCTAGTAACGCTTTTCTTCTATCATAGTTAAATCCTTCAACTCTTTTTTGACTACTCTCAATATTCTTACTCATCATCTTATGCGTAATTGGAGTATCTTCAGTAAATCCAAGACTTAACATTACACCCTTAATCTTCTCACTACCAAACTTAACCATCAAATCGTCTTCCATAGAAATATAAAATCTTGTAGTACCAGGGTCTCCTTGTCTACCTGCACGTCCACGAAGTTGGTTATCAATACGTCTACTCTCATGTCTTTCACTACCTAAAACAACTAGTCCACCTAACTCCTTAACACCTTCTCCAAGTTTAATATCAGTACCACGTCCAGCCATATTTGTAGCAATTGTAACTGCACCCTTTTGCCCCGCATTCTCAATAATATGAGCCTCTCTTTCATGATTCTTAGCATTTAAAAGTTCATGCTTAATTCCCCTTTTATTAAGTAAATCACTAAGTCTTTCACTACTCTCAATAGATGCAGTACCAACAAGTATTGGTTGTCCAGTCTTATGAACTTCTTCTATAGTATTAGCAAGAGCATTAAACTTACCTCTCATATTAACATAAACTAAATCTTCCATATCAACTCTCTTAACTGGCACATTAGTAGGTATCTCTATAACATACATATTATATATATTTCTAAACTCTTCTTCTTCAGTCTTAGCAGTACCTGTCATACCACTTAGTTTATTATACATTCTAAACAAATTTTGAAAAGTTATTGTAGCAAGTACCTTAGTCTCCTCATTAATCTTAACACCTTCCTTAGCCTCAAGTGCTTGATGTAATCCATCACTATATTGTCTTCCATGCATAAGTCTACCAGTAAATGAGTCAACTATTATAATTTGATCATTTTGAACAACATAATCAACATCTTTCTTAAACCCATAATTAGCAACAAGTGCTTTATCTAAATTGTGTACAAGTCCTGCATTACTAATATCATATAAATTATCTACATTTAAAAGTTTCTCACACTTCTTAATACCTTCTTCAGTTAAAGTAACACCCCTAGTTTTCTCATCTAAATTATAGTCCTCACTTCTTAAACTCTTGGCAGTCTTATCCGCTAACTTATAAAGATCAGCACTCTTACTAACACCACCACTAATAATTAATGGAGTTCTAGCTTCATCTATAAGTATTGAGTCAACCTCGTCTATTATTGCAAAATTAAGTTTTCTTTGAACTCTATCTTCTTTTCTTACAACCATATTATCTCTTAAATAGTCAAATCCAAGTTCATTATTAGTGGTATATGTTATATCTTTAGAATAAGCTTCTCTCTTTTCTTCTCTAGACATATCTTTCTTATTAACACCAACACTAATATCTAAGTAGTTATACACTTGTCCCATCCAATTAGCGTCTCTTTCACTTAAATACTCATTAACTGTAATAACGTGTACACCGTCCCCACTTAAAGCATTCAAATATGCTGGCATTGTACTAGTTAAAGTCTTACCCTCACCAGTTTTCATCTCAGCAATATTTCCATAATGTATACAAATACCGCCAATTACTTGAACTTTATATGGTTTTTCTCCAAGTACTCTATAAGCAGCCTCTCTTACAACCGCAAAAGCTTCAACTAAAATATCATCTAGTGTTTCTCCTTCACTTAGTCTACTCTTAAACTCACTAGTTTTAGCCTTTAATTCAAGTGGAGTTAACTTACTCATTTCACTATCTAATGCTAACACTTGATCAGCCAAATCCTCAAACCTTTTTAATTCTTTATATTCATGATCAAACATTTTTTTAAATATGTTCATAATATCACCGTCCAACTTCTATTTTACCAAATTTAACCCAATAATAAAAGTCTTTTCACATAAATTACACAGAAAAAAAGAGTTATTAATTAGTTTCAATAACTCCATATGCTCCATCAAGTCTCTTATAAAGAACATTAACTTTTTCAGTTTTAATATCTTTAAACACAAAGAATGTATGCCCTAGAAGTTCCATCTGCATAATTGCTTCCTCTTCATCCATTGGTTTTAAATAAACTTTCTTTCTTTTAACAACATCTTCTAAAGCTTCATCATCTATAATATCTTCATCATAAACAATTTCTACTCTTTCTTTACTCATAAGTTTACTCTTAAACTTTCTCATTTGTTGTTCTAATTTATCAACAGCCAAATCAATTGCTGCATACATATCACTATGTGATACTTCACTTCTTAAATCAAAATTTATACTATTTATAGTAATTTCTACTTTTTGTTCTCTACCTCTAACACTAAAAATCACTTTAACACTTACATCTTCAGGCTTATCAAAATACTTTTCCATTCTGTCAATCTTACTTATCGCATAATCCCTAATTGCATCAGTAACAGCTAATTTGTCGCCTCTAATAACATATTTCATTTATCATCATCTCCCTAATACTATTCTACCACAAAAGAAAGAAAAAAACTACACTCTGTAGTCATTCCCTAAATAATTTTACACTTCTTCAGGTTCTGTGTAAAATCTATTTACTAGTCTAAACGTCATCCTCGATTATTTTCCTTTCTTTAATGCCTCACCTAATATTTTAAACCCTTGTTAGTTCAACTTCTTTAACTTGAACTGCTTGTTTACCTTTTGATGTATCAATTAACGTAAATTCTACTACATCGCCTTCTTTTAATGACTTATACCCATCTTGTTCAATAGCCGAATAATGCACAAATACATCTTCTCCAATACCAGCACCTGAGTCAATAAATCCATAACCTTTTTGATTATTGAACCACTTGACTATACCTTTTCTAGTATTCATAACTCTTAACACCTCTCTTCCTCTAAAATTTAATTTCACAACAGGTCTCTTAACTTGTTGTAGTTACATCATACCACATTTCAATTCAGAAAACAGCATTTTTGCGTAAAATGTCCAAAAACGTGCTTCATCTGTATTTTGACGTGAACAAATATATCGTTTTTCATATAAAAATAAAAAAAATAAAAAAATACTGTCAAAAACTAAAATATTACAAAAAAAGATTTATAATGTTCTCGGAAGTGATAAATATGAAAGGCCTTATAATCAATTCCTTAATGAATAACATAACACGGTATAACAACTATGACAAGGAACAATTGGAAATAATAAGATACGGATTAGCTAGTCTATACTTAAATATTACTAAGACACTTGTTATATTTGGAATATCATATTTGTTAGGAAATTTGAAAACACTTCTAATATTAATGGGACTTTATACTATATTAAGACTTACAGTATATGGAGTTCATGCTAAAAGAAGTATAGACTGTTGGATAAGTAGCAGTATTATATTCTTACTAGTTCCATACTTATGTGTTACCTTATATATAGATATTAAAGTTAAAATAGCATTAGGAATTACCTCAATAATACTATTTGCCTTCTTTGCTCCTGCAGACACAAAGAAACGACCATTAATAAATAAAAAAAGAAGAACCATTTTTAAAACAATTAGCTTGATAAATGGAATCATATATACAATGATGTTCTTCATTGTAAGAAACAATACTTTATCAAACTGTATACTATTTTCACTACTTATCGCGGTATTTGTTATCTTACCCGTAACTTACAAAATATTTGGAGTAAGTTATAATAATTATAAATATTATAAGAAGGGAGAATGATAATATGAAATTATTTGCAAATTTATTAGGTATGTTAGGTGGGCTTATTGGTAAAACTACTTCAGGAGTATGCGTATGGAGTTTCCTAGACGAAGAAGAAATGCCAGAAAGTCTAATTAAATAATTATAATCGAAATCGTTTTAAAACTCTAGATTTTACTCTAGAGTTTTATTTTTAATATAGAAGTAAATAATTTATCTTCTTCATTTATACTTTGTTCAAATTTTAATTCTTCTGTTTCATCAATTATTCTATTTAAAATAGTAAGTCCGTGCCCATGATTTTTACCTTTAGTAGTATAACCCTTTTTCTTAATTCCATCTGCATCTATTGTTCCAGAATAACTATTATCAATTTCAACACATAAATCTTCATTTTCAGTATAAACAGAAACTACTAATTTTTTCTTTTCACTATCTACACACGCGTCAATTGCATTATCCATAAGTATTCCTAAAATTTTACAAACCTTATAATATAATTCTTTATCCATTGCTTCAAATTTTGCATAATCTACACCATTAACTATTGTATCAAAATTGATTTCATTCTCGTTAATAAAAGCAATTTTATAATAAATCATACCTTTAACACCAGTAGGTAATTTTGCTAAGCTTGTATATTTTTTAAATTTCTTGGTATCATACTGTCTTATAATGCCATCCAAAGTTCGAGTAAACTCATTAGAATTCTTATCAGAAATACTTCTTAATATCAACAAATCATTTAACATCTCATGCCTATTCTCACTAGTTTGATTTAAAACACTTTCATATTCATGCATTAACACTTGTAACTGCTGCTTTTCATTTTCGGCAGTTTTACGTTTAAAATACTGATAAATCATAATAGCTATTAACAAAATTAGAAATATCAATATAGTAACAGCAAGAATAAAAGTAGAAACAGACGCATTATCTTGATGAAAACAATCAACAATCCATATAGTAGTTAATGTTAATAATCCAAAGAAAAGTACTAAATTATTTTTACTTTCAATAATAAGTGTAACAACATTTTTAAAACAGGCAACAAGTTTATTTAGATTAAATAATATAACCATAGAAAATGAATTTAATAAAGTTCCAAGAGCTTTTAAATAATTTATTTTATCCATCAGTGAAGACAAATCGAATTGCATTAAAATAATTGAAGAAAATACATCAGATATTGTCATTAATATATAAATACCTAAAGTTTTAATAAGTAAAGTAGATATTTTGTTTTGATTATTAAAATTATAATAAAATAACAAACTTAACAAGAAATAAATTAAAATAAACTTAACATAAGTTGTAACAAATAAATTTGTAAAAAACATTATTAAAGCAAAAACTAAAATAGATAAAAAGCATTTAATCTTATTACTCTTTCTTTCAACACCAGTCTTAGAATAACACCATACTAACACCGCCAAATTCAACAATATTGACAAATAACAAGCCACATAACCTACAAAATTCATTTATCCCTCAACTCCATAATCTCATTTAACTCTTTTTTATGCGTTCTAGATATCAATGGTTCTCTACTACCATTATCAAATATAACGTAATAATCATTCCAGTCATAAGCATCCACTCTATCAGTATTCAAAATATAAGACTTATGACTATATCTAAACTCAAGCGGCAACATACCATAAACTTTATGTAACGGTAAGTTAATTGAAATTATGTTTTTATCAGTTACAACTACACTCTTTCTATCAACTGTATCTCTATAAATATATAGAATATCATTGCAATTAATACAATAAGTTTTACCTGCTCTATTAAATCTCAATGTATCATTAATTTGTAATTGTTGGAAACAAATCTTAAATATTTGTCTCAACTCAAACTCAGGATTTACTTGTTTATCAACAAAATCTAATATTTGCAGTCTTGATTTAAACACATCAAGTGCCTCTTTCCCGTTAACGCTTAAGAAAATTATAGGACTAGTCCAATCATATTGACGAATTATTCTAGCAGCATCTACTCCATTAGTAAGTGAATCAACTCCTAAATCATAATCTAAAATGTAGATATTCTTAAGAGCATTTTTCTTAACAAAACCAGTAAACTTAGGACTAATCTTTGAAAATCCATAAATTTCATACTCAAAAGTCTTCCCTATCATATACTTCTTAATATACTTCTCAGTTATCCTCATGTGTCTCTTGTTGTCTTCCATAATAACAAAATTAATCATTTTCTCATCTCTCCCCACCAAATATATTTTTACAACACATATATACATCATACCACATTTTTTAAAATAATAAAGTCTTTTTTGCAAATTTCTTCAAAAAACTTCATTTTTCAACAAAAAAATCAACTTTTTTTTAATAAAGTTGACTATAACTCATCAATATTTAATGAATAGAAATTTTCAGGGTCTACTAGTTCACCCTTATAACTTACTTCAAAATGAAGTGAAGTTGTATAATTAGAATTTACTAACGATTTACCACTCGTTCCTACTACTGTTCCTTGTGTTACATTGTCTCCAACCTTTAAAGCGACATTATCAATTCCTTGGTATGTTGTAACAATTCCTTTATCATGCTCTATCTTAACGATATTTCCCAAAGTCTCATCTACATCAACACTTACCACTTTACCCGCTAAAACACTTACAACATCAAATGCTTTCTCACTCACATAATCTACTCCAGAATTTTGCATATAAGTATTTTCATAAAATATTATGGACTTTTCCTGGCTTGCTTGTTCTCCTTCAAAATCATAAAAATATCTTCCAATACTTACATCTTCTCCCCTATAAGGCTTAATTATAGAATTAACTTCGGGTTTTTCTTCTTCGCCTTGAACAGGTTTTACTTTACCATCAATTATACCATTAATTGAATAATCAAACCTTTCACTTTCCGTTAAATACTTGTTTATGCTAAATATAGTGAGAAATACACACCCAAGTACAGACAACACTGCAACTAAATAAACAGTAGGTACAAATAATTTTTTAACACTTTTCATTGTTCACTCTCCCATTAGTTAATGTGAACAATTATTATTTATTTATACATAATTTCAGTACCTTTATAATAATATTTTAAAATTTCTTTATAATTATAACCCAACTTAGCCATTTCATTAGCGCCATACTGACTCATTCCTACACCATGTCCATACCCTCTTGTAACAAAACTAACCACATCATTTTCAATATTTACATCAAAGTCTGTACTTCTAAGTCCAAAAAGTTTTCTAAACTCTACTCCAGTATAACACTTCAAATTAACACAAATTTTTAAAATACGATTACTTTCATTTCTAATAACATTGTTAATAACTATAGACTCATCTTCTAAGCCAAGCACACTTTTAAATCTACTTAAATCAACTGCATACTCTTTAGAATTATTGTTAATATCTTTATCATAACTAGAAGATACACTTACTAAATAAGGTTTTGAAATATTAAACACGTTACTTGCGTCTTCCGTATATCCATTACTCATACTAAAATAAAAAGCCTCAATTACTTCATCATTATAAACAATTACTTCATTTTTAGTCTCCTTGACTACTTTTTTTATCTTACTTAAATACTCTTCATACTTATTTCCCCACTTAGTTTTAAGTTCTTCCTTAGTTATATAACATTGTCCACCACTAGTAGGAATATAATTTTCATTATTAGTATAATTATACAAGTAAAAAGTTCTTGCTGCAACTACTCCAGACTTTAAAGCATCTTCCATAAAAAGCGCTGGCATTTCGCATGAAACAACCCCCTCTAAAAACTCACTTAAAGGCATATTCTTTTCATTAAAATTACTCATATTAACTATTATACTATCTACATTACTTACTTTTTCTTCTTGATTAATCACTACCTCATTTTCTTTCCTATTTGAATAACCAAAATAAAGAGTTATTAACATAATTAATACTAAAATATACTTTTTCATATTATAATCTTATGCCATAAAAAAAATAATATTCCTAAAATTTCAATTTTTATGTAGTCAAATATCGTTTTTTGTGTTATAGTATTCATAGATAGTTCACCTCATTGTTATTGTTTTTTAGATGAATTATCTATGCAAAGTCCTTATTTTATAAGGGCTTTTTTTGTTTTTAACCTTTGGTCGTAAATTTATAGAAAAAGAGAAAAAACTAACTAAAACACATAAAAAAATGGGGCGATAATTTTTTTTACCCCATTTTTATCCCTTATTATTTCTGTGTTTGTAAACTAGCAAAAATATTACTAGTACTTTTTCTTCTTTTCTATATCCTTGATTTCTTCTATTCTTCTTAAATATCTTTCATCCTCTATAAAATTAGCCTTTAAATAAGCATCCACCATATCTTTAATCTCCCACATAGTTTTCTTTTCAGAAAAACTAATAACATTCGCATGATTATGCTCTTTAGCTAGTCTTGCCTCATCACTATTATCAACTTTTGCACACATGATCCCCTCAAATTTATTAGCAGCTATACTCATTCCAATACCAGTTCCACATATAAGTATACCACACTCTACTTCTTTACTTAAAACACCTTTACAAAGTGAAGTTGCAAACACGGGATAATCAACCATCTCTTCTGAATCTGTACCATAATCAACAAACTCAATATTTTTCTTAACAAAATATTTCTTTAACTTTTCTTTTACTTTATACCCTCTGTGATCACTTGCTATACCAATTTTCATAAATAACACCTCTCATACATATTATAAACTTTTTTTACATCAAAAAACATATCAAACAAAAAAAATAGTCATTTACTTGACTATTTCATTCCATATTTTCATAAATAAAAAGACTATACTAAAATTAATTAAATATAGCCCTATAATTTACTACTCATATTTTAAAGCATCAACTGGATCTAATTTTCCTGCTTTAATTGCTGGATATATACCAAAAATAATTCCGATAACTCCACAAAATAATATAATTTTTAACATAGTTATAAAATCAATTGATAAAACAAATCCATATGTAGTAAATTCTGTAACAGCAAAATTTATTCCAATAGTAGTTAGCCAAGCAAATATTATTCCAAAAATTCCAGAAAATATTGTTAACATTATACCCTCAACAAGAAATTGAAAAACAATATCACTATTTCTTGCTCCTAAAGCCATTCTAATACCTGTCTCTTTAATTCTTTCACTAACTGACACAAGCATTATATTCATAATACCAATCCCGCCTACAACTAATGATAAACTAGCAATACCAACAAATACTAATTCAACAATACTTACAATACTTTCAACTTCACTCATTACCATATCTAAACTAATTGTATAGTTTGAATATTTATCACTTGAAATATATTGATGTAAAATATCTTTTACCTCATTTTTAATATCTTTAGAATACTCATTCTTAATTGCTGAAAAATAATACATGGTAACAGGCAAAGTATTCAAATATGATTTAGCATAATAATATGAAACATAAATATTAGCCATATCATAAGAAATAAGTCCTTCATCACTATATTCTAAAACACCAATTATCTCAAGTTCATTATTATCAATAACTAATTTTTCTCCAACCACGTTCTTTCTACCAAAAATATCGTTTGCAGTATCTTCTCTTATAACTATATAAGGCATTTTATTAATAATATCCTTCTTACTTAAAAGTCTACCATATAAAACATCTTTTTCTCCAATAGAAGAAGAATTAAGTTCAAAATAATTTTCATCTATAGCAAGATATGTAGCACTATTATATGAATAATAATATTCACGATCACTATTCTTTAACTCTAATATATCATCATACTCTTCATAACTAAAATTAATTGATTTACTCATCTTATCAACTTTATTACTAGTTTTAGAATAATCTAGTAAATCATTCTCAATAAATTCAGACTCTATATTAGAATCTGTAACAACAGTAAAAGATATAAGCTCAGTTGCCATAGATGAAATAGTTTTATTCATAAAATTTTTAGTAGCATTAGATAATGCAAAAATAATAGTAATAGAAAAAATACCAACAATAATACCTAACATAGTTAAAAAAGTTCTTAACTTATTTAACTTAAGCTCCTTAAAAACTGTTTTAATTGATTCCAAAATCATAAAGCACCTACTTTCTCATCAGAAATAATCTTTCCATCAGATAACGTAACAACTCTTTTGGCTTTTCTAGATAAATCTAAATCATGTGTAACAATTATAACAGTCTTACCTTTATTATTTAGTTCAGTTAAAATTGATAATATTTGCTTACCAGTTTTAACATCCAATGCTCCGGTTGGTTCATCAGCTAAAATTATTTCAGGGTCAGTAACAAGCGCTCTTGCAATTGCTACTCTTTGTTGTTCACCACCAGATAACTCTTTGGGCTTATGATGAATCCTATCCTCTATTTCTAAATCCTTAGCAACATCAAATATTATTTGCTTTCTTTTATTTCTAGGAACTCTTTTATAAATAAGTGGTATCTCTATATTTTCATATGCTGTTAACTTAGTTAATAAATTAAAATTTTGAAATATAAAACCAAAATTTTTATTTCTTATAATAGCCAATTCTTTTTTACTTTTATCATTCATCTTCTCATCTAATAAATAATAATCACCACTAAAATTACTATCCATACATGAAATAACATTAAGTAAAGTAGACTTACCACTTCCACTTTTACCTATAATAGACACAAACTCACCTTTGTCTATCTTTAAATTAATATCACTTAATGCTTTGACAGAATTCTCTTCTGTCAAATAATACTCTTTACTAACATCTCTTAAATCAATCATCTATTACCAATTCCATTCCTCAACAACATCACCAGATTTTAAACCTGATATAATTTCTACTTGGCTATTAGTAATAATTCCAACTTCAACATAAGTTTTAGCTGTTTCTGGAATAGCGATTTTAGATGTATAATTCTTATAAAGATCAGATTTAAATTCATTTTTAATAACATAATACTTATCATCTTCCATATATAAAGCATCATACGGAATAACTAAAACATTTTGTTTTTCATTAGTTACAATTCTTATACTAGCACCATAGCCAAACTTAATTTCATCACTATACTCAATTTTAACTTTTACTTTAAATTTACCATCTTGAGGAAGTTTAGATATATAAGAAATACTACCTTCAACTTCTTTATTTAAAGCAGTAATTCTAACATAAGCTTTTTGTCCAACCATTAACTTAGCAGCCTCATTTTCAGAAACAAACATCTCTATTCCAATATTCTTTAAATCATATATTTGATATACATTTAAACCATTAACTTCAGTTTCAAAATACATTCCATCTATTGAAGAATTTATAATTTGAGAATATCCATCAATAACCGCACGGATTAATTTCTGTTTTGCAACTACATTATCCCCATCATTAACATACACTTCCTTAATAGTGCTATAACTAGGTATATCTAATACTTGAATATTAAAAGATGTTATTTCCCCAGTTCCCTTAACATAAGCAGTTAAATTTTGTTCTCTAACAGTATAATCATTAATATAATGTGACATTTCTGTTTCACTAATATTACCTATATTATCAGATAAATTATTAATAATGATTCTAAATATTAACTCTATAACTAATAAAATAACAACTACCAATCCTAAAACTTTTAACCATTTAAATTTCTTCTTTTTCATAACTTACCTCTTTTCATTCTCTAAGATAACTCTATCTACCTTACTATAAAGATTATAAT
>CAVITD010000051.1:0-12926 GCA_963645645.1 uncultured Eubacteriales bacterium | reverse complement strand
AAATTAAGCTCTGAAGATTACCGACTATTTTATCAAGATGAAGTAGATATATTTAATAAATATATTAATAAGTCTAAAATAATAATCGAAATGGTTGATAGATTTGTTATAAGAGGTAGAAATTCAAAATACGACATTGATGCTTTAATTTGTGGAACACCCGATAATTATGTTTGGATTAATAAATATGATTTATACGATTTATTTTTAGATAAAAAATGTTTAAACTATAGAACTCCTCATATTTCTTGTTTAACAATTGGCCCTAAAAAGAGATGTTTAACAACTGATAATAAGACGAAAGACAAATATGAAGTATGTGTTAAATGGATATCCCCAGAAAATGATATTAAAGACTTTAAGGAAAAACAACGAAGCAAAAAAACTCATTAGTGAATGTTTACAAATAAAATTTTTATTTAAATAATTAGTACTGAAATGTTTTATATGCAATGTCAGTGGCAAATTTGACTTAATGTACCAAATATGGTATAATCATTTTAGTTAAGGGGGACGATATAATGAATGAATATAATTTTTTATTTGAAAATTTCTTTTGTTTTAGCAAAGACACCATGAACAATGAACTAGACTTGAATAACATAATACGTGTTATTTTAAACAGCAAAGAGTTTACAGACACCGACCTAAAAATAAGCAATAAACCTACAAAAAGTGTGCTTATGGGCTTACAAGTTACTCCTGAAGAAAATGGATATGCATATTTAAGTGGAATATATTACGTAACAGATGGAGAAATCATAGAAAACAGGGATGTTGCTGGTACTATAAAATTTGGAAATAAAGAAGTAATATTATTGCTTAATATAACGAGATACAACGACATTACAACCACATCAGAATTAGGCGAAATTATAAGTTTTTCATACAAAACAGGTAATTACACAAGATTTAGTTCATACTCAAATAAAAAGCCAACAATAGAAACAATAAATAAATTAGACTATGACAAATTTCCTGAATTTCAAAAAAATGCAGTCAGAAAGATAAGAAAGGGGTCTTGGTGTGAATAAATTATATAGATTTAGTAACGAAAATTTAACGAGTTATCAGGATTTATACGATTTCAAAAACAAGAAAGTATTGAGCGTAATAGGAAGTGGAGACCAATATTTTTCGAGCATTTTATATGGAGCAAAGGAAGTTACTTGTTTTGACATGTTCGCTCCTTCAAAGTACTATCTAATATTTAAATATATTGCAATTAAAGTACTAACTTATGAAGAATTTATAGACTTTTTCATTAATTCAAATATGAAAAATAATGCCACATATCAAAAAATAAGAAAACACTTACCAAAAGATGTAAAAACTTTCTTTGATTTTGCCTATACGCGCGGTCTAAACAAACTAACATATATCGTAATCGGATTTAACAACAAAGTAAACACTTCATCAGGAAGAGTAATACCTTATTTAGATAAAAATAACTATAACAAATTAAAAGAACTATTACACATCAAAGCACTTCCAAACTTCATAATAGGAGTATTTCCTAACATCTTAAACGAAATCACTAATGACTATGACTTAATTTTATTATCAAATGTTTACTCATTTTTAGGAATAGATGTGGAAGAATACAATAAAATTATGAAAAATGTTTTTGCTCATTTAAACGCCATTGGCGAAGTACAGGCAAACTATGTATGGCATGAATACAGCGACTTTTTCACTGGTTTTAAAGAAAATGACTATATTATTGATAAAGTTGACGCTGTTCAAGATACAAACTCGTACAATTATGTTGCAACTTTAAGAAAAAAATGATAAAATAACATTGTAAAACTTGTGATGAAAGAATGAATTTATCTCCTTATTTATAGAGAGTTAGTGTTAGGTGTAAACTAATAATAAGAATAAATTTTCCTACTTTCTAAAGTGGAATATAAAAGTATTCCCGGCTAAAAAACCGTTATAAGCAATAAAGAAAAACAAGGGATGGCACCGTGCATTATTGCACTCCTTATGCTGTCCTTTTTATTTTAGGAGGAAAGATTTTATGAAAAATAACAAAATAACAAGTAGAGACGTTGACTTTGCAGCTTGGTACACAGATGTAGTTAACGCAGCTCATTTAGCAAGATACTCAAATGTAAAAGGTTGCACAATTTTTGAACCAAATGGATGTGCTTTATGGGAAAGTATTAAAGAAAATATGGATAAAATGTTTAAAGAAACTGGACATAAAAATGTCATGATGCCAATGTTCATACCAGAAAACCTATTAAAAAAGGAAAGCGAGCTAGTAGAAGGATTCGCCCCAGAAGTTGCATGGGTAACAATAGGTGGTTCAAAACCACTTGAAGAAAAATTAGCTGTTCGTCCAACAAGTGAGACATTATTTAGTGATTACTACCACGATGTAGTAAAATCATATAGGGATTTACCACTTAAATACAACCAATGGTGCAGTGTAGTAAGATGGGAAAAGGAAACAAGACCATTTTTGAGAAGCAGAGAGTTTTTCTGGCAAGAAGGTCACACAGTGCACGCAACACAAACAGAAGCTGAAAAAGAAACACACGATATGTTAAATGTCTATAAAAAGTTTTTTACTGACTATTTAGCAGTACCAGTCATGTCAGGAAGAAAAACTGAAAAAGAGAAATTCGCGGGTGCAGAATACACTTTAACAATTGAAGCGTTAATGTATAACGGAATATGCCTTCAAAGTGGAACATCACATTATTTTGGTCAAAAATTTAGCAAAGCTTACGACATAAAATTCTTAAATAAAGACAACAACTTTGAATATGTGTATCAAACATCCTGGGGTTCATCAAATAGAATGATAGGTGCAGTTATTATGGTACACGGAGATGATTACGGACTTGTTCTTCCACCAAAAGTAGCTCCAATAAAAGTAGATATAATTCCAATTGGTAACGACCTTTCTGTAAGTAGCGCTCTAGAAATAATAAAGACTAAATTAAAGGACAACAACATAACATTTAGAGTGGATGACTCAGAAAAAACGCCAGGTTTCAAATTTGCCGAAAGCGAGGTTAACGGCACACCTATTAGAATAGAAATGGGCACAAGAGACCTAGAAAATAATGAAGTTACATTAGTTAGAAGAGATACTAGAGAAAAAATAATAGTAAAAACAGAAGAACTTTTAGCCAAAATAAAATTCCTATTAGAAGACATTCAAAATAACTTATACAAAAAAGCTTTAGAAAGAATGAATACGCTAACATATACTGCAACGAATATGGAAGAAATGTCGTCTATAATAAAGGAACATCCAGGTTTCATAAAAGCAGACTGGTGTGGAAATACCGAATGTGAAATAAAACTAAAGGACAAAACTGGCATAAAGTCTAGATGTATTCTAGATAACGAAGAAAAAATAACAGGAAAATGTGCTATATGCGGAAGACCAGCTAAAGAAATAGTAGTATGGGGAATACAATATTAATGTGTAACGAATGGAACGAGCACACTTTTCTTGACTTTACTAATTATTTACAAACACTAAGCGATGAAAACTACAAAAACTTTAATGATAAAATAATTAATACCAGTTACAAAACTCTAGGTTTACGTACTCCTATTATAAAAAAAATCTCAAGAGAAATAATGAAAACTAACTATTTAGATTTTATAAATTTTGCAAACAATTCTAATATATACGAGATACTAATTTTATCCGGATTAGTAATTTCAAACATGACAGATTTAAAGGAATACACTAAATACATAAGAAATTACGCAAAGAAAATGGACTCGTGGAGCTTTACTGATATGATAAGTAATTCTTCAAAAATACTAGACAAAACAACTATTGACTATTCTTACAAGTTCTTAAAAAGTTCACATGAATTCACAAAAAGATTTGGCTACGTTATAATACTAGACCATTATATAAATGAAGATAATTTGAGCATTATATTTGATTTAATACAAAAAGAAACAACTCATACTTATTACATAGATATGGCAATATCTTGGCTACTTTGTGAACTATACGTAAAGTTTACAAGTGACACTTACGAGTTTCTAAAAAGTACTAAATTACCAGACTTTATCGTAAGAAAAACAACAAGTAAAGTAAATGACTCATTTAGAGTATCAAAGGAAGACAAAGATAAACTAAAAAAGTTAAAAAACCAAATTTTAACAACTTAGTTTAAAAAGTCTTCTTTTAATATTGAGAAATTTCAAGTTTTTTTGTATAATATACTTAAGGTGATAAGATTTGACAAAGAAAAAATTAAATGTAAAAAAATTAGGAGTATTTGTAGGTATTGTTGTAATCATTTTAATAGTAGTTATAATAGGCATTAAATCTTTAATAGACGAAAGCAACTTGAGAAAGACTATAGAGTACAAACTAGGCGAAGTAGGCTATTCTGATAATGAAATTGAATACATTAAAACTTTAAAAGAGGATGAGATTAACACGTTATTAAATCACAAATACAATGTTAATATAACAAAACTAATGAAAGAAAAATATTTTATATTTGCAAACTTAGATAAATACTTGGATTATGTAAATGAAAATAATGGCAATTTAACTGATATAGTAGCTAAAGTAAATACAAAAGCTTCTTTAGGCTGGTACAAAAGTATAACAGAAACAGACACTTCAAAAGGAGAATTGATGTTAGTAAATAAATTTTACAAGTTATCAGAAACATATGTGCCAAATGATTTAGTAGATGTTAGTTTAAGCTATGCATATTCTGGAAAACAAGTAAGCAAAGTGATGTATGATAGTCTTACAAATATGCTAGACGCTGCAAAAGAAAGTGGATACAATTTAGTAGTGAGCCAAGGATATAGAAGTTATGCCGACCAAGAAGAAGCATATAATGATATTGAAGCAAGTAGTGGAGTAGACTATGCTGATGAAGTTGCAGCGCGTCCAGGTCACTCAGAATACCAAACTGGCCTAAGTGTCGTAGTAAAGCCACTTTATACTGAAGGCTCTGACATGGAAGATAGTCCTGAACACACATGGCTGTTAGAAAATGCACACAAATATGGTTTCATTTTAAGATATCCAAAGGATAAAGAAAGCATTACAGGATTTTCATATGATGCATGGAGACTAAGATATGTCGGCTCAAATGCTGCAAGAATTATACATAACGAGAATATCACATTTGACGAATATTATGAATATTACATTAATTATGGGGGATAAATGAATAAGAAAGTAGTAGTACTAGGTGGAGGAACAGGTCTTTCTGTGCTTTTACAGGGACTAAAAAAATTTCCATTGGACATAACTGCAATAGTAAGTGTATGCGATAATGGCTCTTCAACCGGTAAATTAAGAGAAGAATTTAAAACACCAGCAGTAGGCGACATTAGAAGAGTATTAATTTCACTAAGTGAAACCGAGCCACTTGTTGAAAAATTATTTAATTATAGGTTCAGCACATATAGTGACTTAAATGGACACGCAGTAGGAAATTTAATATTAACAGCTGCAAAAGAAATAACTGGAAATTTAAGCGATGGGATAGAAGCCTTATCAAAAGTGTTTAACTTGAAAGGAAAAGTCGTTCCATTAACAGAAGATAACGTTACATTAATGGCAGAGATGGGAGATAAAACAATTGTTGAAGGCGAAAAAGAAATATCTCTAAGTCCAAAGAAAATAAAAAAAGTTTTCTATAAGGAAGAACCAGTAATTACACCTGAAGCAATAAAAGTAATAAAAAACGCCGACGCCATCATACTAAGCATGGGTAGCATATTTACAAGTATCATACCAAATTTAATAAACAAAGAAATCATAGACGCAATTGATGAGTCAAACGCCAAAATAATATATGTATCAAACATGGTTACTCAGCCAGGAGAAACAGATAACTTTAAAGTAAGCGACCACGTAAATTTATTAAATTCATACTTAGGCAAAAGAAAAGTAGACGTAGTACTTGCAAATAATAGAAAAATAGACAAAAAAATATTAGAAAAATATCAAACAAGTGAACAAAAAGACCAAGTCTTACTAGATAAAGAAAACTTAAAAGACATCACTGTAATAGAAGATAACTATTTTATAATAGATAATGGCATGGTAAGACATGATGCTCTTAAAGTAGCTTTTAACATATTTGTAGAAGTCTTTAAATATTAAGAAGAACCGAATAGTTCTTTTTTTTAAAAAAGACATTAAAGTCTCATAGTTTTTACTTTAACATCTTTTGTATCTTTAACTAAATTAATTAACACTTCACTAGATTTAATCATATCTTCAAGTGTAGTATATTCAAGTACACTATGGAAGTTATGCCCGCCAGTACCAATATTAGGACAAGGTATTCCTTTAAAACTTAACTCACACCCATAAGTACCACCTCTAGCAGGAATAATTTCGTAGTTAATTTCAGTTTCTAAAATAGCCTTCTTAAGAGTGCTAACAACATCCATGTTATCTTTCATAATCTCATACATATTTTTATAACTATCTTTAATAGTAAGCTCTATAGAACTATCATATATTTCATTTAATTTCTTAACGATATTCCTGATAATTTCTTTTCTCTTTTCAAAATTCCATTTATCAAAATCTCTTATTAAATACTTAAGTCTAGCACTCTCTACATTTCCACTCATACTCTCTAAATGATAAAATCCTTCATATCCACTAGTATTTTCTGGTATTTCTAAAGGTAACATATTTTGAATAATCGTAGCAATTCTAATTGCATTAATCATCTTATCTTTAGCGTAACCTGTGTGAGTAGATAACCCATTAATTTTAATTTCAGCACTAGCAACATTAAAGTTTTCATAAGAAATTTCTCCAACGGCTTCCCCGTCAACTGTATAAGCATAGTCAGGCTTAAATAGGGTAGTATCAAAGTGAAGAGTACTTATACCTAATTCCTCGTCAGGTGTAAAAGCTACATAAACATCTCCGTGCTCTATATCATTATTTTTAAAATATTCTAACATTGTCATAATTTCAGCAATTCCTGCTTTATCGTCAGCACCCAATAGAGTAGAACCATCAGTTGTAATTAAAGTTTTTCCAACGTGTTTCTTTAAATCGGGATATATTTTAGAATTTATTGTAGCATTAGCTAATAAAACATCTTCTCCATCATAATTATTAATAATGTTTACTTTAATATCATTACCCTTAGCAGCAAGAGATGTATCTAAGTGAGAAATAAAACCTATTTTAAGTAAATTTTCTTTTCCTTTAAGAACAGCATAAACATAATTGTGTACATCATCATAATTAACTTCAAGCCCTAACATCTTTAGTTCTTTAATTAAAACTTCAGCTAATTTAATTTGACCCTTACTAGTAGGATTTTCTTCTAATTCAGGATTAGAAGTAGTATCAATATTCACATATTTTAAAAATCTTTCAAGTATATCCATAAAACCTTGATCTCCTAAGCTTATTATACCAATAGTAACTGAATAATACAACGAAAAAAAGCCCTTATTTAAGGACTTTGTAAACATAATTGGTGGAGAATGTGGGACTTGAACCCGCGACCCCCTGCGTGCAAGGCAGGTGCTCTAGCCAACTGAGCTAATTCCCCACGGTAGGCACTTGATTAAATCAAGCATTAAAAGTGTACCATAAAATAAGTGCCTATGTCAATACTTTTTATAATATTTTTTAAAATTTTTTATTGATTTTGTTTTTTATAAACTTTTTAGGATTTTCAAAATCTCTAAAAGTCACATCTTCATTAGTAAAAATCATAGGTTCATGCTCTAAATATTCAATATCTCCATTATCGTCATACCAAATAGTAATAAAATAATTCCCCATCAAATTAGGTATCTCATTCTTCATCATAAATGAAGACGTATCAACATTACACGGACATAAGAAAGTGTGAACATTTCTATAAAACATATAATAAGACTTGTGGTAATGTCCCCTTAAACTAATTTTAGGTTTAGTATGACTTGGTATCTGGTCAATTCCATTCTGTGGCTTTGTAGATAGTATCCTGCTTGTTCCACCACCTGGATGAAATAATTCCATCTTACAATTATCAAAATAGTAAAAACCTCTATCTTGTCCAAGAAACTCAATATCGTCTCTTCTTCTTTCTAATTCTTTACCAATATCAACTCCATAATTAAATAGGTGGGTTTGGTCGTGACTTCCAGTAATAACGTGCCACCTCATCCCAGGGTACTTAGGCAAAGTATCTAAAGTGTACTCAAGTTGCCCAGTCGCGCCATACAAAAACACTTCATAATTATGTATCGGTCTAATTCTACTATAGTCTCCATCAGTAATATCTCCAACATGAAATATATCAGTAATCCCGCGATTATAAGCTTCATAAACAGACGTATTAACCATAGAAGGCTGACTATAAACACTTCCATAATGCGTGTCACTCACAACCAAAAACTCTCTTTTATGTAACTCTTCTTTAGGTGGCTTTAGTTCAGTTTTTCTTACCTTTTTAACATTCTTTCTAACAACAAGAACCCCATCAATATCACTAACTGAAATATCTCTACCACGTTCCTGAAGTAGGTCAATAACTCCATAAAGTTCATTCTCATTGATATTAAATCTAGTCATTAAATCATTAAAACTTTCTTCCTTCTTAATATTCCTATATATTCTATCTAACATACTACTTGTACTATCCTTAACAGGCTTAACTTTAGTATTATCTTTACTATCACTTATCACAAGTGGCTTTATTGTAATATAATTTTCTTTACTAGGAACGTAGTAGGGAATAAGTGTAGACTTCATGCTCTTTAACTTTCCATTCTTATTATAACTTATATCAAAAACATACGCACCTATAGTATTTTGCTGACTTAAATTTCTCATTTTTGGAGTTCTAGCTACAACTGAAGGAATTGCAAACATCTTAGTATCTCTAATTGTTGGAAACTCCTGTGCAGTTAGTGTACCACCTAAAAATATCGCGTCATAATCTTCATAACTAGGCATACTTCTAGAATACTTCTGTGGCGGATATGCGATGGTATAGCTTTCCCCTTGCTTTTTCAAATTTTCAACTCTAAACATAACCTTATTAAAATTAATAGTCGCACTTTTAGGCCCTAAATAAATTAAATCATCTCTTTTACTACTAATATATTCTCCAACATTTAACTCTTTAGCCCAAGTATGATCAGTTTTTCCTGTAATAAAAAGAGTAGTAATACCAGTTACTTTAGGATAAAACTCTAATAAATGATTAGCTTGTCCCATACTAGTATTACTAATTAAACTTTTTCCATACTCATAAACATCTTTATTTTTGTATTCGCCTTCAAGTAAATTTCCAGCTACAATTACATATTTAACACCACACTCAAAAAACTTTTTATATAAATCATTCAAAATAGCGATTTGCTCATTTGTTGAACCAAATCTAGTATCACTTATAACAGCAAACTTAGTATTCAAGTTCACGTCCACATTAATATTATATACATTTTCCTTAGTATAATCAGGGTGGTGGTTAATGATTAGCTTTACTTCATTATTTTTTTCAGTTTTAATAACGTTAATTCCAGTTTCCTTTAACTTTCTCACATAACCAAAAAGCTCAAACTCACTGATTTTAAACTCACTTACTAAATTACTTACACTTTCTCCTTTTTCTAGTTTTTTCACTAGCTCACTTAAAACGTTCTCCATATAATCCCTACCTTTACCTATTATAATTATATCAATTAACCCTAAAAAATAAAAGCACAAATTTTTGACAAAATAGTACCAAATATGGTATAATTATAGTAATTAAGGGGGGCTACATTATGTTTGAAATAAAAAATAATTTTTTGATAATTCCAGAAAACTTAAATTTTACATCTATTACTTTGATAGACGAAAACACTCTTATCCTTTCAAACTTAAAACAAAACCTAAATTTAAGTATGACTAGTCAAAATAGAAAAGTTTATAGAATAATATTAGCAAATACTTACAGTGTGGAAAAAGTAGGCAACAAAATAAAAATCCCAAAACAAATTTTAGAAAAGATAAACTTTACCGAATATGACATATCATTTACACAAAATAACAACATTATCATTAAAGGAAAAGAAAAGACTTTAAAACTATAGAATTTATTGATACAATATCCCTAGGAGAAAACAAATGAAAAATGTATTTAGAGAAGAATTATTAAGAAACAACAAGGAATTTAATAAAGTATTTAACGAACTTTATAGCAAAAACAAACTAACTGAGTTTGACGAGTTTTTATGGGATATAATATCAAAAGATAAAACACCAATTAGAATAACAGGATATGGCCCACTTGCGTTCATTGACCTTTTTAGACTAGGCCTTACTGGTGGAAGATGTAAAACTTGTTCATATGAACTTGTTCTTTTACTAGATAAACTTGGAATATATAGTGAAGCAGTGTACGTAGTAAACCCATATTTCAAAGGTACAGAAGGTAGCACTTTTGGAGGTCACTGGGTAGTAGAAACTGTACTCAATAACAAGAAAGTAATAATAGACACTTCACTAGCAGTAATGGGGTCTCCCACTCATTTTGACACCCTAGGACACAGAGTAGTAGAGAAGAAAGACTTAGACACTCTATTTAAAATATATCCAGACCTAGTAATATACCAAGACAACATGGTCGTACATTCACTAACTAAATAACTTCAATTTTAATGAGTTCCTTAAAATATATTCTAGCCCTATCTATTAGAATATATTTTTCTATTGTATCAATTTTACTAACATATCCTTCTTTATATAATATCACTCCTTTATTAAAATATTTTACTCTAACTAAAGTAGAAGAATTCACACTCTTTAACACATCATTAATTTCATATATCCTATCTTCCATAATAACAGGCTTATCAACTAATTGTCTCTTTTTCTCAATTTCTAATATATCTTTATACTTAAGTAAGGTATTAAATGGTTTCCATTTAATCATTTTTCTATACATAATATCACCATTACTTATTATGTCCACCCATCTTTTTATTACGCACCTTAATTGTACTATAATCAAGTAAACTAGACGCTTTTAAAATAGCATTATCCCCAAATCTCTTAGTTATCTCGTCAATTGTTTTCATAGTCTCGTCATAACTTTCTTCATTTGTATCAAATAAATTTAACTGTACATAATTATTATCACTTAATTTACCAAGAGAAATACTTACCTTTCTAATAGGAAGTTCTTCAATATATGCATCAAATATACTCTTACATACTTCATAAATAACATTATCTTTATCAGTAGGAGAAGATAACTTCTTAGAATGATAAAACCCACCACCAACACTTCTAGAGTATCCAATACCAAAACCAACTACTTCGCATGCTTTCTTATTACTTCTAAGTCTCTTGGCAATGGTCTCACACATCTCTTTAATAATTAAAATAACTTCACTAGGAGTATAATCTTTATATAATATCTGACTAAGTCCATAACTCTTATTTTTAACTTCATATCTATCATTTTTAATATTACTGTAATCTATTCCATTCGCGTGTAAATATAACTCTTCGCCCAACACACCAAACCTTTTTTTATAAAACTCTTTAGTATACTTATTAATATCTCCAACTTTATATATTCCCAAATCATTTAGTTTTTTCATAGTTTTAGACCCAATTCCCCACATCTCATCTAATGGTGTTATATTCCATAATTTAGTCTTCACATCTTCATAAGTCCACTTAGCGATAAAGTCAGGACTATGCTTGCTTTCAATATCAAGTGCAACCTTAGCAAGTAGCAAATTAGGTCCAATTCCACACGTACTAGTAAGTCCTGTTTTCTCTTTAATTCTAGCCATAATAACTTTAGCTAAAGTAACATCATCCATCTTATATAACTTTAAATAATCAGTAACATCTAAAAACGCTTCGTCTATAGAGTACACGTGCATATCTTCTTTACTTACAAAATCTAAAAAGCAATTAATAACTTCCTTACTTTTCTTAACATACAAACTCATTCTAGGATTAGCTGTAATATATTTGATATTCTTAGGTATTTCAAAAACTCTTCCGCGAGAAGGCACACCAAGAGTTTTCATATATGGAGTAACTGCAAGAGTAATCGCTCCACCTTTTCTAGATGCATCAGCCACGATTAACGGAGTAGTAAACGGGTCTAAATTTCTCTCAACACATTCAACTGAAGCAAAAAAACTCTTTAAATCAATACATAAAATATTTCTTTCTTCCATAACTAACACCATCCTTTGTTCGTATTAAGTATAACACATCTTTGTTTGCATAGTCAACTACTAAATTATGGAAAATAATAAAAACATTGACTAGAACCATATAAAAAAGTATAATAGTAACTACTAATGGAGGTTTTATTTATGAAATATGATAAAAAGTTATTTGAATTAAGTCAAGAAAGTTACTCAAAGTCAAAAAATACTACTGATAAAGAAGTAAAACAAAAACAAAAGGCACTATTAAAAATATTTTTAAAAAGATTTAAAAGTGAATTAATGAATAATAAGGAAAATGAATTACTTAAAGTCTGTTTTAAAAGTGAATTTTGGAGTGAACCTGATGAAGGGTATGACCTAATTAATGAATTAGTAGGATGTGAATATTGGAAAAATAATGTAAATAATTTTGATAACTTTTTTAGAAATTACTATATATATTTGGGTAGTATAGAACGAGTAAGTGATGAGTTTACAAAAGCATATTTTGAAATTATTTGGGACTATAAGTCTTATTATGAAACTGTAAAAAATACTGAAAAAGTATTAACTCTAAAGTAGAAACTTAAATTTAGGTTTCTTTTTTAAAAAAAATAATCATATACTTTAATAGGTGAAACTATGAACAAAAAACTACCTAATATATTTATAAATAAAAATACTGGAATAATCAAAAACAATGAAGAATTTTATTATGGAAAAGATAATTTAAATGAAACAAAAATAATAGATGACAACATGAAAGAAATACTAAT
>CAVITD010000050.1:0-6256 GCA_963645645.1 uncultured Eubacteriales bacterium | reverse complement strand
ATGTAAGTCCTGGTGGATGCGCTTTAACTAGTAGCATATTACTTAGTAAATGGGGACACATTACTTACTTGTCTTCAATAGTTGGCAATGACGATAAATCTAAGTTAATAACTGACACTCTAAATAATAACGAAGTAAATAGTGAATATCTAATTAAAACAGACAAAGAAACAACATCTTCATACATAGTAGTAAACAGGTATAACGCAAGTAGAACGGTATTAAACACCATAACTAAAGAAGAAAACAAAAAAGTAGACTTAAATATTAACCCTGATATAATTCTTATGGATGGTACAAACTATAACGTTGCATCAATAGCTTGCAACAAATATAAAGACAAAATTAAAGTACTATCTGCAAGTGTAGTAAATGAAGAAACCACTAAATTATGTAAACTATCTGACTACATTGTATGTGATAAAACATTTGCTGAAATTTTAGCAAGAGAAAGAATAAATTACGATAAACCAGATACACTAAAAAGTGTATTAAATAAATTAGAAAGTATGTATAAAAGCAAAGTAATAATAACTCTTGGAGAAAAAGGTTCTCTTTACAAAATAGACGACAAAATCAAAGTAATGGGGGCTATTAAAGTTAAAGAGATAGACAAGTCTGGTGTAGGAGACATATATTTTGGAGCTTTTGTTTATGGTCTAGCTGAAAATCTAAGCTTGGAAAAATGCTTAAAAATAGCCACAATAGCTGCTGGTTTATCAGTAAAGAAAGTTGGAGAAATATTTAGTATACCAGATGTAAGAGAGGTACATAATATATATGGAAAAAACAAATAACCCATTTTATTACTATTATGAAACTATAGATTTACATGGCTTAGACGCATTAACCGCGTTAATGAAAGTAAATGAATTTATAAATGATAACGTTAAACTAAAAAAATATGGTATAATAATAGTGCATGGTAAAGGAACAGGCGTTTTAAAGAAAGCTGTCCATGAATATTTAAGAAAAGATAAAAGAGTAGAAAAATATGAAATAGATATATATAACGATGGAGCTACCATTGTGAAGTTGAAGGAGGAATAAAAATGAAAAAGAAAGGGTTTACACTAATTGAGGTTATAGCAGTAATTGCGCTTTTATCACTTTTACTACTTTTGGTAGTGCCAAATATAACTGAAAGCTATAAGAAAAGTCAAAAGAAAATATTCTATGATAACGTACTAGGTATATATAACACTGCTACACAGTCATTCTTACTAGAAGATACAACAGTTAATAATTTCTGCCATGCAGGCACTAAACTAAAAGCAGACTTAGGAGAGGACATAGAATACAGTGTTATATTAGACGACTTTGGTCAAGTAACTAGTTTAGCTGTAAGTAATGGAAGATTTTACTATTCAAAATCTAGTTCAAGTGGAGTGAGTAGGTCTGATATTTCTATAGATGACATTCAGGAAAGCGAAATCAGTATTAACTGTGATGGAACAATAAGTTACCAAAACAACTGTATAATAACTGATACAAATAAGTCATGTCAAATATACAGTTTTGCGTTTTTCAGAAAAAATGCTACGATTTAGTAGCATTTTTCTTTATTTTATGGTATTATATTTCTGAGGTAACAAATTATGAAAGAGAAAACAAATGATTTAAGTGAATTAAAAGGGTTAGGCAAAATAATATTAATACTAGTAGTTGCATTCATTATAATGTATTTACTTACATTAGGCGCTACTAAACTAGGATGGTTTGATACAGGATACACTAAACCAAATGTAGAAGATGCAGTAATAAGTTATGAAAAAATAATGGCTGGTAGTGTATTTGATAAGAAAGACGATAGTTACTATGTAGCTATTGCTAACTTTGAAAACACTAACAATATGTATTATCAGTCAATAGTAAGTTCTTATAAGAGTAAAGAAGAACATTTACCATTTTACGTAGTTGACTTAAGTGACGAGTTAAACAAAAGCATAATAGCTGATACAAACAACGCTAAAGCTACAAAAGCAAGCGAGCTTAAAGTTAAAGACTTAACACTTCTAAAAATAACAAATGGTAAAATAGAAAAATACATAACTGGTATAGAAAACATAGAGACTGAGCTAAAATAGCAAAGTCTTTTTTTTATATACAAGTGAACGAAAACCGAACGAAAAGTGAACGAAAAGTGAACGTAAGTATTGATTTATAAAAAACTTTATTATATAATGTATCTAGAGGTGGATATTATGTTTATTAAAAATCAAAATACCGAATTAAAACTTATTTTAACTAAGGATATTAAAAAAGAAATCGTCGCTTTTGCTAACACAAATGACGGCAGAATTTATATAGGAATAAATGATAATGGAGAAGTAATAGGAGTTACAAATCCGCAAAAAGAACTTGAAGCACTAAGTGAAATGATTAGAGAAGGTATAAAATCAGATTTAACTTTGTATACAAGCATATATATTGAACAAATTAATGGGAAAGACATAATAGTAGTGAACGTAAAAGAAACTCCTAACAAGCCTTATTATTTGGCTGATAAAGGGTTGAAACCATCTGGAGTATATCTAAGACATGGTAACGTAACTGTTCCGGCAGACGAAGAAACTATTAAGAAAATGCTTATAGAAAATAAAAGTAATTCTTTTGAAGAAGAACTTTCAATTAACCAAGACTTGCACTTTGATTACCTAAAAAGAATACTAGAAAAGCAAAACATTGAATTTAACGATAACAAACTAAAAACATTAAACATAATCAACTTAGAAAACAAATACACAAACTTAGGACTATTACTATCAGATGAATGTCCCTTTTCTATTAAAACTTCTATCTTTAGCGGCAAAGACAAACTAGAGTTTAGTGATAGAAAAGAATTTACCGGTTCAATTTTAAAACAAGTTGAAGAAATTTTTGATTACCTAAATTTATTCAACAAAGTAAAAGGAGAAATAATTGACTTATTAAGAGTTGATACTTATGATTACCCGAAATATGCTTTAAGAGAAGCTATACTAAATGCAGTAATTCATAGAGACTACAATTTTAATGGTAGTATATTAGTTTCACTATTTATAGATAGAATAGAAGTATCCTCTCTAGGCGGACTTATAAAAGGACTAACTATTGACGACATTTATAATGGCATATCTGAAACAAGAAACCCTAAACTTGCAAATGTGTTTTATCGTTTAAAATATGTTGAAAGTTTTGGAACAGGTATAGATAGAATAATGTCTTCTTATATAGATAATGATAAACAACCAATTATAACTATTTCAGACAATGTATTTAAAATAACTCTATATAATAGAAACTACACTGACTATAGTTTCATACTAAACGAAGACACTCAATTTAACCCTTTTGGTACTTCAAAAGTAAAGCTAATCATTTACTATCTAAAACATCACAAAACAATATCAAGACTAGATGCTGAGAGAGTTTTAGGTCTTTCAAAAACAAGAACGAGTGAAATACTAAAAAATATGGTTAATGATGGAATGTTAACTATTAATGGAAACGGGAAAACAACAAATTACTCACTAAAAAACCAAGCCTAAACAGTCTCGGTTTCAATATTAAAATTCTTTAAATACTCGTTATATGCTTTAACTTCATTAGTCTTACTAATAATCTTAAATTTATATTTAGGATTTTTTTCTTTCATAATATTTTTTAAAATATAATTAGTGAAGTAGGGGTTTCTAATAAGAAGTGGTCCAAATATATAAGTGGCATAGAAGTTCTTATAATGTATTCCTTCAGTCTTAGAATTAATAGAACTACCTGTACCACTAATAACCTTAAATAAAGGCTTATCAATATCATTCATTACACCACATCTATTTTGAAAACCAATTATCTTTTCCTTAATTAACTTAGTACTAAAAGTAACACTACCTACAATTCTAAACGCTTCATGAACACTACTATAATTAAATACCTCAAGAGATGCATACTTAACATCATTATCAACGATATAAGAACCAAATAACTCACTAGCATTACCAGTAATAATAAATGTCTTCCCGCTTTCAATAGATGCCTTTATTTTATCTTTATACTTAATCATATCTTCTAAAACTAATAACTCTGACTTTTCATCTCCAGACCCCATATAATATATATCATATGAATTAAAATCTATCTTATCGTTAATAGTCTTTAAACTAACTTCACAAGTAATTCCTTGATACTCACACATCTTTTCTATAGCTCTAATATTAGCATTCTCTCCATATAAATTCATTAAATCATAATATAAATGACATACCTTAATCTTACTCATTACTAATGCCTTCTTTCTTTAAAATAGCCTTAAGTTCAATTTCCTTATCAAAACATACACAACTATAAATAGACCCTTTAGTTTTCTTTCTCAAAGTAGGTATCAACTCACTTTCCAAGTCGCTTATTAAAATAATCTTACTCTTTGGTATACCTGTATAAGAAATTCTTGTAAGCATATCATACTTAAATCTTCCAACTAATACTATCTTATCAATACTCTTATTATTTAACTCTTCAAAATCAATATCCCATATCCAACTCAAATCATTTTCAGAATATCTTCTACTAGAATTATCAAAACCAAGTACGACTGTTTTAATGCCTTTTTCGTTAACTATAAAATCTAAACTCTGCTTATAACTTAAATTATTCTCATTCTTACTAGCAAGCATTTGCCACTTCCTACCAAAAAAGTTAAACACATTAAGTCTCTTAGGTTTAAATGTCTCGTCATTCGTTACTTTTATTATATCTTCACTACTTATTCCAAGAGTAGTACATAAACTATAAGCTGCAGTTACAAAATAAACTGAATATAAGAAGTTACTAGGTAAATGTACTTTATTCTTATTTATATAGATATAACCCTTAGTAACATTTATATTGTGGGCTAAAAAATCTACGTTTCCTCTTTCAAAATCTCCAGTTGGACACTTATAACATCCAATGTGTCCATATTGATAAAATTTATACTTTAACTTTTTATGACACACCGGGCAGTACTGAGCATCTATATTATTTAATTTACTCTTAACACTATAGTTATTCTTATCAAGCCCATAAGTAGTAAGTTTACCCTTATGATTAATACTAAGTGCCTTTACAAGTGGATCATCTGCATTAATAATCAAATGCACTTTATCTTTAACACTCTTAGAAATAACACTTTTAATAAAGTCAGGATGTAAGTTTCTAGGTGGTTGGTCTCTAGTAATATTGGTAACTACTAAATGAGTTAAATCAAAATTCTTTAATGTACCTTCCATATATCTTTCGTCCATCTCCATAAGAAGTACATCAGCATCTAACTTTCCTTTCTTAGTATTATTAATTATCAAACTAGCAAGTCCATTTAAAACATTACTACCATTTTTATTATAAACTACCTTATATCCATTCTCACTAAGAATTCTAGCCACTAACTCAGTAGTACTCCCTTTACCACTTGAACCAGTTATCCCAATAACATACTTAGGCATTTTAATTTTCTTTAAAACATTCTTATCTATCTTAAGTGCATAATACCCGCCTATAACACTTCCATCATGCCCTATAAGCTTACTCATTTTACTAACAAGCTTACAAGCCATTATTGATAAATTAAACATAAATATCACATCCTTATAAATATTATAAACCAAAAGCCTAAATAATAAAATATACTTTAGTAAAAGAAGTGTAAAGAAAAATATATCTAGTTTTGTCGTATTTAATGAAATAAACTAATTTTAAGTTTATAATAACTATAGAAAAGAGGAGAGTATTGTGAATTTAACATATCAAAACAAAACACTATATATAGACCTAGTAGGGGATATAAATATAAAAGAAGTATCAAAGAAAGTCACTAGAATTAGTGATACATATAAAATAAATAATTTAGTAGTTAATACAGACGATGCATTCATTACTGATTATAAAAAAGCAAAACTTAAAAAAATAATGAATAATTCTATTGACAAGACTTATTAAAAAATGATAAAATTTTTCTGTAATAAGATAGGAAGTGAAGTACATGAAAAATAGCCTAATAATATTTGCATGCGGGAGGGTATTATATAGAATAGTAAAATATTCTAATAGTTTTTCATGTACAATTAAATGGATAGAATAACTCTACCCATTTTTTCGTGTCTTTAAAAATAGAAAGGAATGATATAAATTGAAAAAATTAGACATGGGAGTAATAGTAACAACTTTAATTATAATAACAATAAGTATTAGTTTAGCTTTCTTTGCAGCTAGAATAGTAGGTGAACCAAAGAATTTCAATTTA
>CAVITD010000049.1:0-18095 GCA_963645645.1 uncultured Eubacteriales bacterium | reverse complement strand
CCTTTACATCTATACTATTATTATATAATAAAAAAGATATAATTACTATATCTTTTAAAATATTAAACATAAAGTTTACGCATTCTTGTTTTCGTCATTATTGTCAAAACTAAGTGACTCTAATTCAAAGAGATTGTCATTTTGCTCAGGTGCTTCTGGAGCTTCAGGTATATTTAACTCTTCAAATTGAGGTTCAGGCGTCTTATAGTCTTCACTAGTTATTGGCGAACCTATAGTAATATTTTCAGTAGGTGCTTGCATAGTAGGCTCATTAACTAAGTTTACACTTTCTACTGGTGTACTAACTTCATTAAATGGTATATCATTTATTTCCATAGTCTCATCACTTACTGGTGTAGGGTTAACGTTTTCTAATGTAGTTGTAGTATTTCCACCTAACACAGGTCCAGGCCCAACATTAACAGTTTCTCCAAGTACTTCAGGTGTACTAGTTGGTGTACTATTAGTTGTATCTATACTTTCTCCTTTAAATTCATTCTTTCGTTTCTTTTTAGTATCAATTATAAATCCTATTAATGCAAAGCTTAAAAGTAAAGCTGCTACAAAAAACCAAATATAATAATCTGCTAAAAAATTCATCACACTATTCATAATGTTCCTCCTTATTATATCTCTATTTTATCAAATATTAGAGATTATTTCAATATTATTTTATTCTTCACTACCATTATTATTACTATTTTCTTCATTACCAGTAATATCTAACACTTTATTAAGTGGTTGTATCTGTATCCAAGTATTACCATCATTCATTTTAATTTCTTTTCCATCTTTATATTTATATACAGTTTTACAACTTCTACAAGTCTTTTCCCAAGTAATTGCAACAGCATAACCGTTAGTTATATAGTATCCTTCTCCACTTCCAATATTATCTAACTCTTGTCTACCGTATGAGTCATAACTTGAGTTCTTTACTTGATATGTAATTATATTCTTTGTTGTATATTGTTTACCAGTTACTAAATCGGTATGTTCTTCCCCACTCATACTTCTTAAATATACTTTGTTCTCACTGTCATACTTATAATTTGTTGTTTGATAGTTTGAGTACTCAATTTCTATGTCGTCTGCTTTTAATGCTCCGTCCATTTTACTTAAGTCTATCTCATCAACACTATAGTTTAGTAGTAGCCCTTTATCAGTAGTAGTTCTAAACCCAAGCGCTGTTGCTGCTTCTTTTAGCATACTTCCTTTAGTAAAACCAGTATGTTCATATGCTCGGTCAAGAGTTCTATCTCTAAAGAAATACTTTCCTTCATAATCCATTCCATCAATATGGTCTATATTTAACGATTTAATATCACTATAAGCTTCTGTACTTCCTCCCCAGTGAGCATAAATCGCATCATTTTCCATAGCATAATCTAAAAAGTATATTCTACTACTTCTAATTGATCCAATTTTCTCAGGTATACTATCTCTAAATAAAGCTAAAAATCTAGTTATACCACCTTCAGTAATAATTTCATAATTTAAGTAACTTTCTTGTAGTCCAGCATGAGGCCAAGCCTGATGGTTATTATTAATCATTACTGCATAACTTCTAGTATTTGTACTCTCATCCACTATCTGTAACTTCTTAACTTCTTTTTCTTCTTCCTTATTATTATCACCAGATATTTTAGTTTTACCACAACCAGTAATAAGAAGAATACTGATAACTAAAATAAACATTTTCTTTAAATTTTTCATTTTCTACACTTCCTTCTATTCTCAGTATATAACAAATAACCTAATTTTTAAATAGTTAACTTATATTATTGACAAATATTTTACAAAAAAAGAAGTGTTTGTACACTTCTAATTGTTCTTTAAATATTCTTTACACAAGTTATCATAGTCTACTATTAAGTTATCTAATTCTTCCTTAGTCTTAACTCTAGCACCACTACTATAGATGTGTCCTCCACCATTATATTTAGTAGCAAGCTCATTTATTACTGGTCCTCTACTTCTTATATTTACTTTATACACATCATTTTTAGTGTCATATGTTACAAATAGCCATACAACAAACTCTTCAATATTTGAAAAGTCATTTACCATATTAGACGCACTTGAAGCATCAGCATTAAAAGAAGACACTATATCATTTTCAAGCACTATATAAGCAAACTTATTCTTAGTAACTTTCAAATTTGATGCTATATAACCCATAAGTCTTATCTCACTCATTGGTCTCATGTAAATATCTGTATAAATACTTTGTATATTAAGTTTATATTTCTTAATTAAATCTCCAACTTTAAAGAATATATTCTCATTAACTGGATTAAACAAAAATCTATTAGAGTCACTTACTATACCAATAAGTAAACACCTTGCGATACTAGAGTTCATTTTAAGTCTAGTATTATTAATTAAATCAAGTAATATCTCAGAAGTAGAACAAGCCTCTGTATCAATATATTCAACTCCGCCAAAATCTTCTACAAATGGATGATGGTCTATTTTAATAATATGCTTAAATTTATCAACAGTTAGCCCATCTATTCTAGCCTTATTAGGAATATCCAAAGTTATAACAAGAGCCTTATCATAATCAAAGTCTATAGCCTTATCAATATGCCCAATATACTTAAATTTTGAAACACTAGCACCAAAAGCATACACAGATTTCTCAGGAAAAGTTAGTTTTATCGCGTCTCTTAATGCAATTTGACTACTAATCGCGTCTGGGTCTGGTCCAATATGTCTAACTATATATATTAAATCATATTTCTTAATTTCACTATATATTTTCTTTAAAGTTTCTTTCTTCATAATAACTCTTTCTAACAAGCTAACTTATAAGTATCTCTTGCTATCATAACTTCTTCGTCTGTTGGTATTACATAAACTTTAACGCTTGACTCGTCAGTACTAATTAAAGCTACTTCTCCTCTTACATTATTTCTTTCTTCATCTAACTTAATACCAAGACAAGCTAACTTATCTACTATTTGTTTTCTTGTACTAATTGAGTTTTCGCCAACACCTGCAGTAAATACAATAGCATCAGCTCCACCTAGTTCTACATAATATTCAGCTATATACTTAACAATTTTATTAACGTACATCTCTTGTGCAAGTAAGCATCTATTATTACCCTCATTAATACCATCTTCTATGTCTCTAGAATCACTACTTACTCCACTTATTCCTAGTAAGCCACTCTTTTTATTTAAAGCATTATCTATTTCACTAATACTCATACCTGTTTTCTTCATAACAAAAGGTATTAAACTAGCATCAATATCTCCACTTCTAGAACCCATAATTATACCAGCATTTGGAGTAAATCCCATAGAAGTATCTATACATTTTCCATTCTTAACAGCCGCTAAAGAGCCACCATTTCCAATATGACAAGTAATAATTCTAGTTTCTTCTTTACCTAAAATACTAGCCATTTTTTCACTTACATACTTATGACTTGTTCCATGAAAGCCATACTTTCTTACACCATACTCTTTATACCATTCATAAGGTACTGGATATAAGAAATTCTCTTCTTCCATAGTTTGATGAAACGAGGTATCAAATACACCAACTGCAACCGCTGAAGGAATAACTTCCTTAAATGCACGCACACCAACTAAATTAGCTGGGTTATGAAGTGGTGCTAAATCACTTAACTCTTCAACTGTCTTAATAACATCTTCTGTTAAAAGAACACTACTTGCGTACTTTTCTCCACCATGAACCATTCTATGTCCGATAGCTTTAATCTCACTTAAATCACTTACTATATTATTTTCTAGTAACTCATTAGTTAAAATTTTAACTGCATCAGTATGATTACTTAAAACTGCCTCTTTCTTAATTTTTTCTCCATTTAACTTTATAGTATAAAAACTATTTTCTATACCAATTCTTTCAAATACGCCACTTATTAAAACTTTTTCTTCTGGCATTTCATACATTTGAAACTTTAAACTGCTGCTTCCAGCATTAACACTTAATATTTTCATATTTTTTTCCTCCAATTCAATTATACCAAAAAAAAAGGATAGTTTCTATCCCTTTATTAAAATTATTTCCAAGTTCTTTTATATCTAAACTTTTTAGTATACAACTCTTCCATCTCGTCATACATACAAGTCTCTCTAAAACTTTTCCAGTCTTCATTTCCTTTATAAAAATATTTTCTTATATCCATTAGGCATAACTTAATAGCTTTAAATAGTTCTTCTTTAGATATTTTACTTTTAAGAAATTTAGCGTAAGCTCTTTTATATTCTACACTTTTCTTATCTATTCCAAACTCATGAAATTCTTCTGTATCTTCTAGAATATCTTTTCTTTCAACTTCCAACTTATTACTTGCAATTACAAATATTTTCTTACTATCAACTAACTTTTGTATTTCTTCTTTTGTATAAACTTTACTTCTATCTAACATTTCACTAGTTAAAATAATGATATCTACTCTAGTTGGAGTTATCATCTCATCTCTATCTTTACCCCATCCATCACTCATATAGTAATTATATCTCATTTTTGTTTTAAGACTAGTTAAACATTTATAATCAGTATCATTTACAAAATTATATAAATCTATCATATCATTTTCAGTAATAATACTCTCACTTTTCACTATATCGTCATAGCATAACTCAGTATGATAATCATACCCTCCAATTGGACTCCATGAGTCATAAATAGTTTTCTCACTCATCTCTTCATCAGTTCTAACTTGAATAAATCTACTTAAAATTCTAATGTATTCTTCGTCACTTATAACGTCATAATTATCAAGTATATCATTAACATCTTCCATTAAAGCCTTTATATAACTCTTAAATGTATTACTAGAGTGACGATAAAATTCAAATTCCAAATCACTTGGTAAATAACGATTTAATATTTCTTTTTCCACACTACCACCTCAAGTACGTTTTATTCTAGCACAAGTGAGTTTAATTGTCAAATTTCACTAACCTTATCACTTAACAAAATATACCCATTTTTAGCATTAACTTCATAGTGATACTCATTATTTTCATACTTAAAATTTATCTTATAAATATAAGTTTCTCCTTCTTTAAAAAACTTAACTTTATAGTTGTTTAAGTTTTCTTTCTTAGTACTTAAATCATTCATAATTATAACCTTTAACTCTTTCCTAGTAATATATTCCATCTTAAAATATATTACTACTACACTAAAAGCAATTACCAAAATAGACAATACCAAAAGTATTCTTTCTTTTAACATTCACTTCACCTCAAATAAATGATAACACTTTTATTTTAAGAAAAATCACGATTTTTGTCGTCCATGCTTAAACTAATTAATCTATCTATTAAGTCAGTATAGCTTATATTAATACTTTCCATTAATTTAGGATACATACTAATACTAGTGAATCCTGGCATAGTATTTACTTCATTTACTAATACTTCATTACCAATAAAAAACATATCTACTCTAGCTAAACCACTACACTCTAGTACTTTATATGTAGTTAAGGCTATATTTTTGATTTTATTTTCTAAGTTTTCTTCAATAGTAAGAACTTCAGTTACACTATTTCCTTTGTATTTTGAGTTATATGAGTATACTATCTCATCAGGAATAATATTTCCTATATTAGAGACTATCAAGTCGTTATTACCTAAAACTGCTACTTCAAGTTCTTTACCATCAATAAATTCTTCAATTAGTATCTTATCGTCATAAATGCTCGCCTCGTTTATCGCACTTTCTAATTCTAAATAATCATTTGCCACACTTACCCCTATAGAAGAGCCACTTCTACTTGGTTTAACAAGAACTGGATAATTTAAAATCGTACTTACACTTAAATCAAGTATTTCTTTATCAAGCAAAACATAGTCATAATTATCTTGTACCCAATAGAAGTTATCATTTAGTTTCTTAATAAACATATACTTACTAACATTAATATTAGCTTTTTCTAAAAGTTTCTTAGTAATTACTTTATCCATACATATTGCACTAGATAAAGTTTTACATCCGACATAAGCTGTACCTATAATTTCTAACATTCCTGCAATACTTCCATCTTCTCCATTTCTTCCATGAAGTATAGGAAAAACACAGTCCATTTCTTTAAGTGAGTTATACACATCTTTTACTCTTTTACCATCTGTAAACCAAGTTCCATCTTTAGAAATATAAAAACTAGTTATAACATATTTATCTTTATTAATATTATTTATAATACTTTCATAACTAGAAATACTTACTTCATGTTCCGTATTCACTCCACCATATATAAGCCCTAGTTTAATCTTACTCATATCTTACAGTCCTTTTATGATCTTTTTTCTTTTCCACTCCTTCATAACCAAAATCACTTTTAATCTTATCTATATCCATATTCATAAATTTTCACCCATTTAAGTTTATGAATAACATAATTTTTTATGAAAAAAAGTAAGTTATCGACCAATTTGACACATAAATACATCATTTTTGGTCGATAACTTGTATTTTAACAAATAATAATGTATAATCATATTGGTAATATAAATGACTACAATATATAAAAGAGAAGACTATTTAAAGAAAATAAGAGGGTTCTATAATGATACAATGATAAAAGTAATAACTGGAATAAGAAGATGTGGTAAATCCTATTTGCTTAAAAGTATTATTAATGAATTAAAAGAAATGGGCGTTAAAGATAAAGATATAATTTACATAGATTTAGATAGTACAGAATATAAATATATGAAAACTAAAGAAGAACTAGATAAATTAATCAAAATTTCCATAAAAGATAATGATTTTAAATATATATTTGTAGATGAAGTACAAAACATAAAAGATTATGAAATAGTAATAAATGCCTATAGAAATGAAGAAAATTATTCAATATTCTTAACTGGTTCAAATTCTTATTTACTTTCAGGAAAACTAGCAACTAAACTAACTGGTAGGCACATTGAAATAGAAATGTTACCTTTAAATTTCTTTGAATATATTGATATGAAAAAAACATTGAATAAGCCTATGAAAGATAATATTTACCAAGAGTTTTCTGAATACATTGCAAATGGTGGTTTCCCAGGAAGCTTAGCATACAATGAATATGAAGATAAACTATTATACACTACAAGTATAATAAACCAAATATTTGAAAAAGACATTAAAACTAACAAAAAAATTAAAAACGTTTATTTATTTGAATTAATAGAAAAATTCATAATTAATAATTTTGGCTCAGTAGTATCAATTAATAGTATTTTTACGTATTTAACAAAAGAAATTAAAATCAATGTAGATAGAAGAACAATAAAAAAATATATAAGCATTTTAGAAGACGCAAAAATTATTTATTCATGTGAACTATTTGACATAAAATCAAAAAAAGTATTCAAAGGAGAAAAAAAATATTATCTAGCTGATTTAAGTATATATTTTGCTCTTAATACTGATAACAGAATAAATTACGGACCTGTACTAGAAAATATACTATATTCGTATTTAAAAAGCAAAAATTATGTTATAAGTGTCGGCAAAATTAATAAATTAGAATGTGATTTTATAGTTAAAAAAGGAATTGAAAACTATTATTACATTCAGGTAACAAAAACAATTGAAGAAGAAGCAACAAGAGAAAGAGAATATAAACCATTCTATTGTATAAAAGAAATGTACCCAAGATATTTATTTACAACAGATGTTATATTACAAAAAAACACTGATGGTATCAACAATGTTAATATAATTGATTTTATAGCTAATAATGAAGATTTAAAATAGAAATCACAAATTGATGTGATTTTTTATTTATTTCTACTTTTTAAATCACTTACATATTTAATTCTTTTTTCTATTTCACTCACTAACTTGTCTATTCTCTCTTTAGTAAGCAACCTATTAGTTAAAAGAATACTTTCTACTTCTTTAGTAAAATCTTTTAACCTATCTTCTTCAAAGAAACTAAAATCTTTAACTAGATTTTATTGAACCAAAAAACTCAAAAATTGAGTTCCTATTCAGTTACAACTTTATATAAATTACTTTGATTATCATGAACAATTTTGAAAGTCTTGGTGTAACTTTCTTTTGTAAATGTAACTCTACTTTCATTAATATTAGTTGGTATAAACACAACTACATTATTACATAAAACAGTTTGAGTATTTGCTTCAGTTCCTTTATATAAAAGAGTTCCATTGTCAGTTTTAACCTCCACGCTTGTTTTTGCGCATTTTACTTGAAAAGGTATTCCATTAGTGTTACTGGAAATTAAAGAATATTCGTATATTTGTGGTGTTATAGTAGTCTCTTCTTCTTTATTATTTTTAAGTACAAAACATATATTGATAAATAAAACTATTAGAACCAACACTAGTAAAATTAGCACTATTTTGTCTTTTAAGAATTTCATACTCAAACTCCTTTCATATACTTAACTTTCTTTAAAGTCTCTCCACTTAATAAATAGCTAGAACTTACTAATATATCTACTCTCTTTTCTTTTAACATATCAATATTTTCTTCGTTTATTCCCCCATCTACACTTATTTTACAGTTATAACTATTTTCGTCTATTAGTTTTCTAAGCACATCTATTTTATATGTAACACTTTCTAAAAACTTTTGTCCACTTTTCCCTGGATGCACACTCATTACTAATATAACATCTATAAAAGGTAAAAACTCAGTTATCTCACTTACATTAGTCTCTGGATTAATTGCAAGCCCACATCTTATGCCCATACTTTTAATATGATTAATCACTTCCATCACATTTTTAACCGCCTCATAATGAAAAGTAATGTTGTTTACATTTAACATAGCTAATTCGTCAATATATTTAATAGGATTTTTAACCATCAAATGAATATCCAAAGGTTTTGTAGTATACTTACTTAACTTAATTACTTCCCCAGTTGTATATGTCTTATTTTCCACAAATTTTCCGTCCATAATGTCTACGTGCATCAAGTCTACATACTTATCTAAATAACTTATAGCGTCCTTTGGACTAACTATACTACTTAAAAAACTACCACTTACTACCATGCTTATCCTCCTTAATTAATTTAATATAATTATTATATCTGCTTTCAAGTATCTTTCCTTCTTTAACTCTTTTAATGACGTCACACCCATTTTCATGCGTATGATTACAAGTATTATATTTGCAGTTAAAGCCAAACTCTGTAAACGCGTCTCTTATTTCATTTTCTGTTAAATCTAACTCCAAACTACTAAATCCAGGTGTATCAGCAATTAACCCCTTACATAAAGGCATCAATTCAACTAACCTCGTAGTATGTTTACCTCTTCCTAAAGCAATAGAAACTTCTCCTGTTTTCAAGTTAAGACTCTTATCTAACTTATTTAAAAGAGTACTTTTGCCTGCCCCAGTTTGCCCGCCTAGTGCACTAACACAGTTTTTTAGTTCTCTTTTTATCATAAAAGTATTAGTGTTTTTGTATACGTGAATGCCTAGTTTCTTATAGTACTTCAAAATACAAAGTATTTCTTTTTTAGTTTTTCTATCTACTAAATCTAACTTAGTTATAACTATTACAGGCGTGATATTATTATGTACTGCAAGCACTACAAACTTATCAAGTAAATATGAGCTAAAATCTGGTGTTACACTTGAAACTACAATAAAGAGTTTATCAATATTAGACACAAGCGGTCTTATTAAAGTATTCTTTCTATCAAGTACTCCTTCAATAGTCTTATTATCCTTATCAAACTTAACATTATCTCCCACAGTTAATTTAATATTTTTTAGTTTTCCCCTGACTGAACATGGAAAAACTTCTGTACCACAAAGTACAGAATATAAGTCTTTATTTATGCTTATTATTTTTCCTAAACTATTCTTCATCTGGTAATATTATGTCCTCCACAACTTCAGGTGCTTTTGTAATTGTAACAGTTAAAGTTACTCCTGCAACTACTGGGTCTCCCTGTTTTCTATTTTGACTAGTAATAGTACCAGGTGCTAAACTAAAGTTTTCTACATATTTCTTTTCTAATGTAAGACCATACTTAGTAGCAAACTCGTCAAGTTGATCTTCTGTGTAAGTTGAAAAATCTGGATATAGTATCTCTTTATCAGGGATATAAAGTGTTATAGTATCTCCCTTTTTAACCATTTCTCCCTTACTAGGACTAGTCTTTATTACAGTATTATCTTCGTAATTATCAGTTTCTTTTACTTTTTGTTTTTCTATTACAACATTACATAAGTCTTTACATTTAGTATCTAGTATACCTTTTGCTTCAAAGTAATTCATTCCAGTATAATCTTCCAATTCAAAACTACTTTCTCCACTAGAAACTGTTAAACAAATAGTTTTTCCTTCCTTTACCATTGTACCAGCTTCAGGACTAGACTTAATAACGTATCCTTCTTCTATAGTATCACTTGAATCATATTTATAGTCTTCTTCCCCACAACTTACAGTAAACCCTTCTTTTACTAATTTATTTGTTGCTTCAACTTTAGTTAACTTACTAACATCAGGTACACTCACTGTTTTTCCTTTACTTAAATATGGAAGTAAGAATACAAGTGCTGCACAAAGTACAATAAGTCCTGTAAATATACTAGCAAATATAATAAGTATTTTCTTTTCAGATTTACTTTCTTCTAATTCTTTCTTTTTCATATTTTCTTTTTCTTCCTTTTCTTGTTTCTTAATAACAGCTACTGCTTCATCTAAACTCTTAGTCTCTTCTAAATCGTTTTCTTTATATGGATAAACATACCTAGGCTCGTTAATTCTAGATTCATCCATTGCAGTTATTATATCTTGATGCATTTCTCTAGCGTCTTTATATCTATTTTGTGGGTTCTTAGCAGTTGCCTTTAATATTATGTTCTCAATGCTTTGAGGTAACTCTGGTAATATCTTCCTTATACTAGGAAGTGGTTCTTTTAAATGTTTTAGAGCTATTTCTACTGCATTGTCTCCCTTATATGGAACTTGTCCTGTTAATAATTCATACATCAAAATACCCATTGAATAAATATCACTTCTTATAGTAGAACCCTTACCTGCTGCTTGTTCAGGTGGTAAATAATGTACGCTTCCCATTACTGAGTTAGTTTGAGTAAGTTGTGTACTATTTAAAGCCATTGCAATACCAAAGTCAGTTATCTTAATCATTCCATTATCAAGTATCATTATATTTTGTGGCTTTATATCTCTATGAATGATATATGAATCATGTGCGTGTGCCATTCCATCTGTTATTTGACTCATTATATCAATTACTTCAGTTATAGTTAAACTTCCCCTTCTTTTTAAAAGTTGCTTTAAAGTTTTCCCCTCTACATACTCCATTACTATATAGTATTGCCCGTCTTCACTATCAAAGTCATAGATTTGTACAATATTTGGATGATATAAATTACTAGCACTTAAGGCTTCTCTTTGAAAACGTCTTACAAACTTTTCGTCTGTTGCCAAGTCTCCACGAAGTACTTTAACAGCTACATTTCTATCAAGTATTGTGTCATAAGCTAAATAAACATTAGCCATTCCACCTTCTCCTAGTGTTCTTATTATAGAATATCTATTATTAATTTTAGTTCCCTTAATTATCACTACTATTCTCCTTCCCTACTTAAATAAGCAATTGAAATGTTGTCATTTCCTCCCCTTAAATTACTTTTTAATATAAGTTTATCTACTTTTTCTTCTATATCTAAACTATTATCATTTAAAACTCTCTCAATTTGCTCGGTTGTTACCATATTTGTTAGTCCATCACTACATAAGAATATCCCATCTACTGTAGTTTCAACATCAAATATATCCGCGTCTATCTTGTCCCCAGCACCAAGGGCTTTCATTAAAACATTCTTCTGTGGGTGATTTACTGCTTCTTCAGGTCTTAATTCTCCACTTTCAACAAGTACATTTACTAAAGTATGATCTTTTGTTACTTTATATAGTTTACCTGACTTCATTACAAAACCACTAGAGTCTCCAACATTTGCAAATATTAGATAGTCTTTACTTAAAACAGCGCATACTAAAGTTGAACCAAGTCCCATTGAGTCTACGTGTTCATTAGCATATCTTATAATACTTGTATTTACTTCTTCTATTATTTCCTTAAGCCAAGTAATCGCATCCACTTTATTTCCAAGTGTACTCATACTTTGAAATCTACTTCCTATTGTAGTAACTGCCATTGAACTAGCTACTTCTCCAGCTTTATGTCCGCCCATTCCATCAGCTACCATAAGTAAATAGTCTCCACTCAAGTTTCTTACTATTGTTACAGAGTCTTCATTATGACTTCTAACCTTTCCTGGGTCTGTTTGATAATGTGTTAACATATAACACCTCTTTCCTACTTAATTATATACAATTAAATTATATCATAAAACTCACTTCATGCAAATACTAAGTGAAAAATAAATGTAAAGAAAAAAGGATTTTTAAAACCCTACTTTGTCTTTTAAATCAGTTTTTTTAATCTTTACTTTAGGGGGTTGTTTAAATGGTAGACCAATTTCCCCTAGTTCTTTCTTATGTGTCCTAGACAAAATTCTCGCACTAGTGCCATTATCAAAGTTAACTTCAAGTGTTTGCCAGTCTAATAAATGTACTCTTTTACTGTTTATCAAGAATGATTTATGAGTATAGACAAATGTATTATCCACCAAATCTTTTATTTGACTAAGTGTTAAAGGTATTTTATACTCTGCTACATCTGTTACAATTATACTTTTTCTACTAGTTGTATCTTTACAAAAATATTTAATATCAGCATAATCTATACAATACGTTCCTTTATTAGTGTTTACTCTAAATTCTTTACTAATTTTAAGCATTCTAAAACATATCTCAAATAATTCATGTAAGTTTTTTTCAGCATCATATTGTTTATTTACAAAATCTAGTATTTGCAGTCTTTTCTTAAATGTATCATAAGCCATTCCACCATTAACAGTAAACACTATTATTGGGCTTTTCCAGTCATACTTTCTTATTCTTCTTGCAACATCTATTGCATTAGTATTTCCTAGTTCAAAATCTAATATATAAATGAATTGTTTAGCATTACCATACTTAATCATTTCATAAAATTTCTCATCCACCTCAGGCACTTCTCTTATTTTAAAAGCAAAATTATTTTTCATCATAAACTCTAAGACTATCTCTTTAGTCCTAACCATATGAAACTTATTATCTTCAACTATTACAAAATTAACCATAAATCCAAACCTCTTTATCTCTAACTATATAATAACACAAATTTTTCACTAAGGTATGGTTACTAGAGTATACTTTGCATTTGAAAAAAAGATTAACTTTCTTCTTCGTTAATCTCTTTAATAATATTTTCTATCTTTTGTCCATATTCAATTGAAGTATCATATACAAAATGTAGTTCAGGTATATGTCTAATATTTAAACGTTTAGCAAGTTCACTTCTAAAGTAACCACTTGCATTATTCATGTCTTTAATTACTTTATCACGTTTATCGTCATCTAGTGTAGTAAAATATATTTTGGCACTTGATAAATCATTTGTAACAGTTGCGTATGTAATAGTTACTCTCTTTAAGTCATCATCTTTTACTTCTGTAAGTAAGATATTACTTAATTCTTTTATTACATCACTTGCTACTCTTTCGCCTTTTAATTTCATTTTACCTCTCTCATTTCAAAAGTAAGTATAGTATCTCCTACTTTAATATCAGTATAATTTTCAAGAGTTATACCACAGTCAAATCCACTTTTAACTTCTTTAACTTGGTCTTTCTCTCTTTGTAAACTCTTAATCTTAGTAGTTGTTATAATAACACCATCACGAATAAGCTTACATTCACTATTATTTTTCACTACACCACTAGTAACGTGTACACCAGCAATATTTCCAACTTTAGAGAACTTAAATATTTGTCTTATCTCTGCTTCTCCAGTTGTTACTTCTTCATATTCTGGGTCTAACATACCTTTCATTGCACTTTCTATTTCTTCAACTAATTTATAGATTATATTGTATAGTCTTATATCAACATTATAATTTTTAGCAGCTTCTTTTGTTTTTGAACTAGGTACTACATTAAATCCTATTATAATTGCATTTGATGCACTAGCAAGTACTACATCGCTTTCAGTAATTGTACCAACGCCACTTCTTATAACTGTTACTTTTACCCCTTCAACATTTATCTTCTCAAGAGCATTCTTAACAGCTTCTTCACTACCTTTAACATCTGTTTTAAGTACTACATTTATTTCTTTATGTCCACTTTCTATTCTTTCAAATAAGTCTTCTAAACTTACTGCTTTCTTAGTAAATTTCTTTTCTTTTTCTAAAACACTTCTCTTTTCAGCTACACTTCTTGCTGTTTTCTCGTCTTCAAAAGCCATAAATTTATCGCCAGCTACTGGAACTTCATTAAGACCAGTTATCTCTACAGGCATTGAAGGTTCAGCACTTGTTAAGTCTTTAGCATTAGAGTCTTTTAGTGTTCTTACTTTACCAAAAGAACTTCCTACAACAATTGGGTCTCCTAAACGTAATGTACCATTGTTTATCAAAAGCGAAGCTGTTACACCTTTATTTTTATCTAGCTTACTTTCAATAACAGTTCCAACTGCATATCTTTTAGGGTTAGCTTTTAATTCTTCCATCTCAGCTAAAGCAATAATGTTTTCTAGAAGTAAGTCAACATTTTCTCCAGTATGCGCACTTAACTTGACGAATATTGTATCTCCTCCCCACTCTTCAGGAGTTAAACCATATTCACTCATCTCACTCATTATTTTATCAACGTTAGTTGTTGTCTTGTCTATTTTATTTATTGCAACAATAATTGGAACTTTAGCACTTTTAGCGTGATCTATAGCTTCCTTAGTTTGAGGCATAACCCCGTCATCAGCCGCAACTATTATTACAACTATATCTGTTATTTTAGCCCCTCTTGCACGCATTTCAGTAAATGCAGCGTGTCCTGGTGTATCTATAAATGTTATTTTGTTTCCATTTATTTCAACTTGATATGCACCAATTGCTTGTGTAATTCCCCCAGCTTCTCCACTTACTACGTGTGTATTTCTTATATAGTCAAGTAATGAAGTTTTACCATGGTCAACGTGACCCATAATAGTTACAACTGGTGGACGAGTTACTAAGTCATTTTCATTATCAATGATTTCGTATTCTTCAAAGTTACTAATATCAACACTAGCTTCTTTCTTTAACTCTTTTTTATATTCCATACAAATTACTTCTGCATCTTCAAAACTTATACTTGAGTTAATATTAATCATAAGTCCCATCATGAACATCTTTTTAACTAAGTCAGTATCTCCTACACCTAAAGCTTTAGCTAAATCTTTTACAGTCATTCCTTCTTTATATAGAATAACATTATTTTCAGCATTCATATTACTTTGTAGTTTAGTCTTATTTTTATAGATACTCTTCTTTTCTTTCTTGAAGTTTTCCATATCTTTAGTACTATCTTTTTTCTTTAACTTAATCTTTTTAACAGGGCTCTCAGTCTTAATGTTCTCATTTACAATTAACTCTTCTGCTCGGTCTTCAAAGTCATACTTGCTTTCTAATTCTTCACTAAGTAAATTCTCTTCGCCATCTAACTCATTATCAAGAATGATTATATCATCATCTTCTAGAAAATCGTCTTTAGAACTAACATTAATTCCTAATTCCTTACATTTTTTTAGTACTACTTCTATACTATTATTAGTGTCTACTGCGTATTCTTCTACAGTCATACATCTCACACCCTTTCTTTTAATTCTTCATATATATTTAATGGAACATTGACTTCTAAATGTTTATCTAGAATTTTAGAAGTCTTAGCTTTTTCTATTACAGAAATATCTTTCTTTAGATAAGCACCTCTTCCATTAGATTTTAGTGTGTCATCTACTATTACGTTTCCATCAGGAGTTCTAACAACTCTTAACAAATCTTTCTTTTCTAATTTTTCTCTTGTAACAACACAAGTTCTCATAGGTATCTTTTTCAAGTTAACACACCTCCTTTATATTTTACTCGTTTATTTGTTTATTTATATCGTCTAAAGTTTTAACTTGTATACTATACTTTGTAAGTTTACTAGCTAACTTGATATTTATTCCTTGTTTTCCTATAGCTAAACTTAAATTATCTTTATCAGTTATAGCAAGTGCTTCTTTTTTCTTTTCATCCATTATACTTACATTCAAATTTTTAGCAGGACTTAATGCATTTGTAATATAAACTTCAGGGTTTTCACTATATAAAACTAAGTCTATTTTTTCTCCATTTAAAGCTTTAATAATTGAAGCAATACGTCTACCTTTTTCTCCAATACAACTTCCAATAGCATCCACATTAGCACTTGTACTTGATACAGCGACCTTACTTCTTACACCTGCTTCACGAGCAACACCATGCATAAGTAATAAACCATCTTTAAACTCTGGTATTTCACTTTCAAATAATCTTTTTACAAAACCATAGTGTTTTCTACTTAATCTAATGCTTGGTCCTTTACTAGTCTCTTCAACTTTAGTAACATATACTTTAACACTATCTCCCATATTTAATTTTTCTCCTGGGATCAATTCATTTTTAGGTAATATTCCTCTTGCTTTTCCAAGGTCTACATAATAGTTTCTAGCGTCTTCCATAGCTAAGAAACCTATCATTAATTCGTCTGTTTTATCTCTAAACTCATCCATTACTTGATTTCTTTCAGCTTCACGTATTTTTTGTAAAACAACTTGTTTAGCAACACTTATTGCAACACGTCCAAAGTCTTCAGTTTCAACTTCAGTTTCGTATACATCTCCAACTTGAGCACCCTCGTGTTCTTCTTGTGCTTCTTCTAAAGTATACTGTGCGTCAGGATTTTCTAACTCTCCATCAACAACAGTCATTCTCTTATATACTCTTATCATTCCATTATCTGTATTAATTTCACATCTAATATCAGCGTCTTCTCCAGTATTCTTTTTATATGCCGCAGTAAATGCATTAGTCATTGCTTCCTTTATTATTTCTGGGTCTAAACCTTTTTCTTTAACTAAATAGTCAAACGCATTTTTAAATTCTTGATTATTCATTTTCTTCTCCTTTACTACATATGTCTAAAACATACTCTTCTTTAATTAAGTCTAACTTGTCAATTACAGGATTAACAATATTAGATACCATAGTACATAAATCAGTATCAACTTCTTTATCACTATCAATTTTAATAAATAATGTATCTACTCCATCTTCTTTTTCAAAAGAAATATCATAGATTTTCACTCCCACTTCACTTAAAATTGGAGTTAACTCTTCCATAAGTTTTTCTTTCATACATCCTCCTTATACATAAATTAAAGAGTGGCTCGTTTCTGCCACTCCTTTCAAGTAATTTAATTATACTATAGTTTTCCCTTAAATACAAGGGCAAATTTGAAAGTTCATGGCTCAATTTAATATTTTTAAAATTCTTTTAATTAATTCATTTATAAAAATGCTCTCTTCTATCTTATTTATATAGCTATATTTTTTACCAACATCTTTTAATGACATTCCGCTTGCGTACACTTCTTTTCTGTCAAGTATGATATACCTATCATGAAATGGATTATCACTAACAAACTGAGTATTATCATACTGACTTTCATATTTCTTAATTAATTCATTATTCATATTATTTGATATGAATATTATTTTTTTATCTACTTCTCTTAAAATATCCAATAATTCTTTATTCACATAATTATCCACTATAATTATTTCTTTCTTAGCTTCATTAAATATATCTAACATCACGCTATAAGCGTCATATATTTTTCCTTCATAAATAATCGTATTTCTTTTACTTGAAAACTTATTAAATTGTTCTTCTAGTTTTAATATTCTCTCTTCATGATTAACTAACATATTACTACCAGTTACACCTGATAAATATCTTCTCATATACACAAATGCATCTATTATTTTCATACTAACCGCGTCAGCAACAGGAGTTTTTAAAACTGTCGCCAACATTGCAACACCTTGTTCTGTAAATACAAACGGCATTTTTCTTACTCCACCGTAGTTATTCAAACTTGAAGTTTCATTTTGGAACTTCAAGTTCCTGTACTCATTTTCTGATAATT
>CAVITD010000048.1:0-12780 GCA_963645645.1 uncultured Eubacteriales bacterium | reverse complement strand
GCACGAATGCATTTCTATGCTTTTTTGTCAACAATTATTTTTGCCGAAACTCAAATGATGTTTTATTTTTTCATAAAAAATGATTAAAGCAAATAAATTACTTATTAAAAAGAAATGTGACCGCACTGGTAATTCAGCACGACCACATTTCATGTTTAAATACTATCACAAACTACATGAATAAGTCAAGAGATAATTGGCTACTTTCTGGCATATCGTCAAGTGCGCCAAGTCCCCTTAGTTTATCTATCAACGTTTGACTGACTTTTCCTCTCATTTGTAAGTCTTCAATACTTATAAAGGCACCTTTATTTCTTTCTTCAACAATTTTCTTCGCGGCAACGTCTCCCATTCCATCAATTGCAATAAATGGTGGGATAAGTCCTTTTTTATCAGGTGTAACTTTAAACATCAACGCATCACTTTCAGTAATACTAATATTTGTAAAATAAAAACCTCTTTCTATCATTTCGTTACACATATATAAACTTGATAATGTATCATCTTCTTTATTAGACCTATCAAAGCCTTTACTCTCCAAAAGTTCTATTTGTGCTTTTACTGAGTTTAAACCATTTTTCATCGCGTTTATATCAAATGAATGCTCACGAATACTTAAGTAAACTCTATAGTAATATATTGGATGATATAGTTTAAACCAAGCAACTCTTATACCGTTGATAACATAAGCAGCAGCATGAGCTTTAGGAAACATATACTTGATTTTTTCACAAGATTTGATATACCACTCTGGTACTTTATGTTCATTAAGAAGTGCCTTATATTCAACCCATTTTTCAGGTTCTTTTCCTACTTTACCTTTACGAATAAACTCACTCATTTTAAATGATTTACCTTTGTCAATTCCACAAGATATAAAGTAGTTCATTATGTCGTCACGACAACCAATTACCTTAGAAAATTCACAAGTTCCGTCAAGTATTAAATCTCTAGCGTTACCATTCCAAACGTCAGTACCATGAGATAATCCTGATATTTTAATTAAGTCTGCAAACTTCTGTGGTTTGATTTCTTGAAGCATATTTATTACGAAGTTTGTACCAAATTCTGGTACACCAAGAGTGCCTGAGTAACATTTAATTTGTTCTCTAGTAACTCCTAAGGCTTCAGGACTATTAAATAAACTTATAACTCCCCTGTCGTCCAATGGTATATCGTTTATATCTATTTTAACATCATCGCTTAAATACTTTAATACAGTCGGATCATCGTGCCCTAGTATATCTAGTTTAAGTACGTTTTCTTCAATATCATGGAACTCAAAGTGTGTTGTAAACCAAGCTGCCTCTGTGTTTTCTGCAGGATATTGGTATGGTGTAAAATCAAATACATCTTTATAGTCAGGTATAACAATAATTCCTCCAGGGTGTTGTCCACTAGTTCTTTTAATACCTGTAATGCCTTTAGCAAGACGCTCAATTTCACATCTTCTCATAGTAATACCTTTGTCTTCAGCATACCCTTTAACAAAACCATACGCGGTTTTTTCAGCAATAGTTGAAACTGTTCCAGCACGATATACATTCTTTTCGCCGAACAATACTTTTGTGTAGTTATGGGCTTCTGCTTGGTATTCTCCACTAAAGTTAAGGTCTATATCTGGTGTTTTATCAGCATTAAATCCTAGGAATGTTTCAAATGGAATATTTTGTCCTTGTCTTTTCATAAGAGTGCCGCATTCACAAGTTCTTTCTGGAAGGTCAAAACCAGAGTCGTAACTATTAACAAGTGGAACTCCATCTATTTCAAATAAACTCTTTTTACAATTAGGACATACATAATGTGGAGGAAGTGGATTAACTTCTGTAATACCACAGAATGTTGCAACTAAGGAAGATCCTACACTACCACGAGAACCTACAATATAACCATGTGCATTTGAGTTTTCAACAAGTCTCTGGGCGATTAAATAAATAACGTCGTATCCACCATTTATAATACCAGTAAGTTCTTTATCAAGTCTTGTTGCGATTATCTCTGGAAGAACTTCGCCATACAGTCTATGAGCATTTCCATAAACAGTATCTTTTATTATTTGAACTGAGTTTTCCATTCTAGGTGGGTTAAGTCCAGGCTTAACAATTTCTACTGTACCAAACATATCAGCAACTTTATTAGAGTTAGTTACTACTATTTCATAAGCCTTTTCTTCGGGTAAAAAGTCAAACTCTTTTAGCATCTCATTAGTAGTCATTAAGTATGCATTAGGTATAGTTTTAATACTAGGCTTATTTAGTGGATGCAAGCCTCCTCCTGCTTGTTTAGTTCTAACAAGTATTTCTCTATATATATTGTCTTCAGGATCAAGTGTATGCACGTCTCCTGTTGCAACAACCATTTTCCCTATTTTATCAGCACATCTTATTATCTTATTTATTAGAGCATATAAGTCACTTTTACTAGATACTTCTCCACTTTCAACTAAGAACTCCATTATACTAGGTGGATTTATTTCTATAAAGTCATAATACTTCATTATTTCCATTAATTCTTCTTCAGTATTTCTCTTAGCTGCCTCAAAAACTTCACCGAACACACATCCTGAACCTAATATCAAGCCATCCCTGAATTTATTAAGTAGACTTTTTGGTGTTCTAGGAGTTTTATAAAAGTATTCAGTTGTAGCATAACTTATTATTTGAAACATATTTCTAAGTCCTGCATTATTAATTGCATAGCAAGTTAAATGGTAAGGTCTGTTGTTTTTGAATGCTAGAGATGGGTCAACCATATTTCTTAAATCACTTATTGTTTTATAGTTACTTCCTAAATTAGATATCATTTTCCAGAATACTAAAGCAGTTCCTTCAGCATCATAGTCAGCACGATGGTGGCCTGACTCATCAAAATGTACCCCATATCTTTTAGACAATGCAGTTAAATTATGTTTTGCACTATCAGGGTTTTGCGCTTTACTTATTTCCATAGTGTCAATTACTACATTAGAAAATTCTCCTAAGTTATACTTTTTATAAGCACTTTCCATAAATGATATATCAAATCTAGCATTTTGTGCGACCATTGGTAAATCAGAAATCCATTCTTTAAATCTCTTAGTTACATTTTCTTCAGTGTCTTTACCCTTTAACATCTCGTCAGTTATATTAGTTAAATTAACTATTTCACTTCTTAAGTTCATTCCAGGATTAATTAATTCATCAAATCTATCAATAATTTCCCCATTCTTTATTTTAACAGCGCCTATTTCTATCATTTGGTCTCCTGCTGCAGCATTAAAACCAGTTGTTTCTGTATCAAATACAACGTAAGTGCTCTCAAGTAGTGGGTAATCACTATTTTTATTTATTATTACTACTTCATCATCTACAACAAAGAGTTCTACTCCAAAATAAACTTCCAAATCTTCTTTAGCCTTATATACTTTAGGGAAACATTGTATACCATTTTTATCAGTTATACCAATACCCCTCATACCTAGACTTCTTACTTTTTTAAGTAATTTCTTAGGCTCAATTAAACCATCCATTTGACTCATTGTAGTATGGCAATGCAACTCTACTCTTTTAACTTCAGCTTCATCTACCCTTTTGACAGTATTTCTATCAAATGTTTCGATATCTCTAATATTAAATACTAATTCTCCTGAGAAACTATCATTTTTAACGTAACCTCTCATTTTATACCATGAGCCTTCAGTTACTCTTTTCATTAAAGTTTTTGTAATTTCTTTATCTTTAGTAAATATTTTTGCAAACAAGCTATCTGTGTAATCACTAATTTTGTATGTAATTATGTTAAAACCTTTAGCAGTTTCTTTTAGTTCTATGCCAAAAACGAATACTTCTATAGTAACATCACTCATTTCAGCAATTATGTTTTTAAGTTCAAATGATTTCCCTTTAATTTCGTTACCAATTATTAATGTACTCTCTTTTTTGCCAATATTCACTTCTTCCATCTTGTAGTCTTTTTGTTTAAGCATTTCTGTTACTTCCTTTTGTTTTTCAACATCTAGTATAGGCACTAGTTTTAAATTAAGGTATCCCATTCTAGTCATGAATTCAATTAGTTTTGGTTTTATGGTATTTATTTTATCTTCTTCACTTTTACTTGTTACTTTAATATTTATTGTGTTTTCGTTTATAGTTATGTCTTCCTTTGATACTCCACTTAGCATAGGACATTTTTCTTGATATATTTTAAATATGTAGTTAATGTAGTCGTTAATGTATTCAATAGTAGCGTGTTTAAAAATGAAGTATATTCTTCTAGTTTCTTTAATGCTTTCACTTTTTGTACATAGTAAATCAAAAGTATTAACGTCTATCATTTTGTCTAAACTGATATATAAAGACCAACTTTGGTCGTTGTTGTCTACTATAACGTTCTCTAGTTTAGCACCATTAAAACAAGAATACTCTTCTTCTTTAAGTCCTATCTTATTAAAAAATCTTACTAATTTACTATCCATACTAATACACCTTCTTAACTATTATAACAATTAAAAAACTTAAATAAAAGTATTGACATTTATCTAAGTTTATACTAGGTAACTAAATAAATACAATTGAAATATTAATTCATCTATTTTATAAAACAAATTTGTACATACATATATGATATAATTTTAATATAAATGGAGGTGATAAAATGAATACGTTATCAAAAAATGCTAACTTAACTATTAGAATTGATAAAAATTTAAAAGAACAGGCTGAAGAATTATTTAAAGATTTAGGCATTACTACATCTTCTGCTATTACTATGTTCTTTAAACAAGCTGTAAGAGAAAAATCCATACCTTTTTCAGCATCTTTAATGTGTAATGAGGATGTACCCAGTAAAGAAATGAAAAAACTTTTGAAAGAAATTAAAGATATAGAACATGGAAAAGGTAAAAGTTATGAAAATTTGGAGGACTTATGGAAAGATTTAGGAATATAGTCGGTTATAAATATAAAGTAACATATACTTCAAAATTCAAAGCACAAATAAAGAAACTAAAAAACAAGGTAAAGATTTTGATAAGCTAAAGGGAATTATAGAAAAATTGGCAAGTAATATCACACTTGAAGATAAATACAGAGATCATCAATTAACAAACAATAAATTTTTCAAAGACTGTAGAGAATGCCATATAGACCTGATTGGCTTCTAGTTTATAAATATGAAAATGATATTTTAAAATTATTATTAGTTGAAACTGGCAGTCATTCAGAGGTTTTACAAAAATAAAATAGGTAAATTTTAATGTTTACCTATTTATTTTATCAAATTTTTTAAAAGCATCATTATTAGTTAAGTCTGTTTTGCTAAGAGCTTCAAATAAGTCTTTTTGCTCTCTTGTAAGCTTGGTTGGCAAGTATAAGTTAAGTACTAAATATAAGTCTCCTACATGACCAGTTCTTACGTTAGTCATACCTTTTCCTTTAGCTCTTAATACATCTTTTGTTTGACTACCTGATGGAATTTTAAGTTCTATTTCTCCGTCAAGTGTTTTAATTGTTTTCTTGCCGCCTAGAACAAGTTCAGTAATAGTAACTGGCACGTCCATATATAAGTTGTCTTTTTCTCTTCTATATAGAGAACTATCAGAAACTGTAAACTCAATATATAAGTCTCCATTAGCGCCACCATTTTTACCAGGCTCGCCTTTACCACTCATACGAACTCTGTCTCCAGTATCAACACCTTTTGGAACTTCAATTGTGTAAGTTTTTCTTTGTTTGTATCTTCCTTTACCACCACAAGATTTACATTTAGTTTTGAAAGTATATCCTTTACCACCACAAGTAGAGCAAGTCACTCTTGTTATAAATTGTCCAAAAAGTGAAGTTTGAGTTTTGTTTACTACTCCCTTACCGCCACAGTCTGGACAAGTAGTTTTGTCAAATCCACCCACCCCGTTACATTCTGAACAGTTTTCTACTACATCTAGAGTTATATCTTTTTTAGTACCAAGAGCAGCTTCCATAAAGTCAACTTTCATGCCGTAAAGTAAGTCTGAACCGTGTGATGGTCTATCTCCTCTAGAAGTGCCAAATAAGTCTCCCCAGCTAAATGAAGAGAAGTCTCTTCCTCCAAACATATCTTCAAATATATCAGAGAAGTCAAAACCACTGAAGTCGTATCCACCGTGTCCTCCATTAGCTCCTGGATTATCAAATGCATTAAAGCCGTATTTATCGTACTTTGCTCTTTCTGTAGGGTTTGAAAGTACTGCGTAAGCTTCTTGTGCCTCTTTAAACTTTTCAGCACCACCTTCTTCTTTACATACATCTGGATGGTATTTTTTAGCTAGACGTCTAAAAGCGCTTTTGATTTCATCTGCTGTAGCATCTTTACTAACACCTAATACTTCATAGTAATCTCTTTTATTCATACTCTCTCCTTCTTTATTCAAGAATAAGTAGACTAGTTAATGCTAGCCTACTTTCAATAATTATTTTTCTTCAAAGTTTGCTTCTTTTATGTTGTCGTCTTTGCTTTCGTTTTCGCTAGTTGTTTGTTCAGCATTACTTCCTGCTTGTTGTGCTTTAGCAGCTTCTTCGTATACTCTAGAACTTAGTGCCATAGCTTTTTCAGCAAGTTTATCTTTTGCGGACTTAATCTCTTCAATGTTGTTACTTTCCATAGCTTTTTTAGCTGTCTCTATTAACTCATTAATTTCAGTTTTTTCGCTTTCAGTTACTTTGTCTCCTAAATCTTTGATAGCTTTTTCAGCAGTAAATATCATTTGTTCAGTTTCATTTTTAACTTCTGCTTCTTCTTTTCTCTTAGCATCTGCTTCTTTATTAGCTTCAGCTTCTTTCATCATCTTATCTATTTCTTCTTCAGTAAGGTTAGTACTTGAAGTAATAGTTATCTTTTGTTCTTTATTAGTACCTAAGTCTTTTGCTTTTACGTTAACTATTCCGTTAGCGTCTATATCAAATGATACTTCAATTTGTGGTACTCCTCTTGGTGCTGGTGGTATATCTGAAAGTTGGAATCTTCCAAGAGTTTTATTATCAGCTGCCATTGGTCTTTCGCCTTGTAAAATGTGAATGTCAACTGCAGGTTGGTTATCTACGGCTGTTGAGAATACCTGACTCTTTGTTGTTGGAATTGTTGTATTTCTTGGAATTAATACAGTCATTACGTTACCAAGTGTTTCAATACCTAAACTTAGTGGTGTAACATCAAGTAGTACTAAGTCTTCAACTTCGCCAGTTAAAACACCACCTTGAATAGCAGCACCCATTGCAACTACTTCGTCTGGGTTAACTTCTTTACTTGGTTCTTTACCAGTTTCACGTCTAACTAGTTCTTGTACACATGGAATACGTGTTGATCCACCTACAAGCAATACTTTATCAAGTTCGTTTGAACTTAAGTTAGCTTCTTTTAAAGCATCTTTTACTTGTTTAGTTGTACTTTCTACTAAATCTCTAATTAAATCTTCAAATTTAGCTCTTGTTAATGTGATATCTAAGTGAAGTGGACCACTAGCGCCTTGTGTTATAAATGGTAAACTAATATTAGTTGTAACAGCGCTACTTAAGTCTTTCTTAGCTTTTTCTGCAGCATCTTTTAATCTTTGAAGAGCTAGTTTATCAGTACTTAAGTCTATACCATTTTGTTTTTTGAATTCTTCTACTAGGTAATCAATTATTCTTTGGTCGAAATCATCTCCTCCTAATTTGTTATTACCAGCAGTAGCTAATACTTCATATACACCGTCTCCTATTTCTAGAACAGATACATCGAATGTTCCTCCACCTAAGTCATAAACTAATATCTTTTGGTTCTTGTCTTGTTTATCAATTCCATAAGCAATAGCTGCAGCTGTAGGCTCGTTTATTATTCTTTCTACTTCTAGTCCTGCTACTTTACCTGCATCTTTTGTAGCTTGTCTTTGTGCATCATTAAAGTATGCTGGAACAGTAATAACTGCTTTTGTAACTTTATCATTTAAATAAGCTTCAGCATCTTTTTTTAACTTCATAAGAATTTGGGCACTTACTTCAACAGATGTTACATCTTTTCCATTAACATGAAATTTATGATCAGTACCAATATATCTTTTGTTACTTCTTACAACATCACTACTTGTAATAGCTTCGTTTTTAGCAACAGTACCTACTTTAATTTCTCCATTCTTATAACTTACTACACTTGGTGTAGTCCTTTCTCCTTCAGCGTTTGTAATAACGCTTGCTTTACCACCTTCTAATACTGCAACACATGAGTTTGTAGTACCAAGGTCTATTCCTATAATTTTACTCATAATTAATCATTCCTCTCTTTTCTTATTTAAACATTTCTTTTAAGTGTTTTTAAAGTACTTTTTATTAGACTTTTTTTAGTTACTTCATCTAAATTATTAAAATGTTTACTCTTACTATAATTAGTTATTTTTTCTTCCATTTCTTCATATGTCAAGCCTTTTTCTTCTAAATATACAACATACATCATTAAATCTAATTTAGCATTATTGTATTTTTTATCAAAATTATTAATTTCTTCAATTAATGAAGAATTTTTAACATACTCAGGAAATAATAAAGCTTTCATAACTTCATTTTTATTCATTATTTATTTACCTTTACCATTGCTGGTCTTACAAGCTTATCCTTATAAGTATATCCTTTCTTTAATACTTCTAAAACCACATTTTCAGGTTTATTTTCATCATGTTCAGTTAATACTGCTTCAGAAATACTAGGGTCAAATTCTTTGCCTTCAACATCAATTGGTTTTACTTCCATTTCATCTAGTACACCAATAAGTCTTGTGTAAATCATTTTAAAACCTTTTAAGAAATTACTTACTTCATCAGATAAATCATTATCGTCCATCATTATTGCTCGTTCAAAATCATCAGTTACATCTAAAACCTTTTTAATGAGTTTTTCTCCATCATATTTTAAAAGGCTTTCTTTTTCTTTATCAGTTCTTGTCATGTAATTAATAAATTCTGCTTGAGTTCTTTTATTTTTGTCTTCTAATAAACTAACTTTTTCTTTAAGTTCATTTATTTCGCTATACAATTTTTCATTTTTATTCTCTTTTTTAGGTTTACTCTTTTTACTCTCGTTATTCATTACTGCCACCTTTCTTTTCTATCTCACTTTTTATGTATTCAAGTAAGTTTAATACTCTTTCATAGTCCATTCTCTTAGGCCCGATTATTGCAAGAGTTCCAACTTTACCAAGTGCTTTATACTTTGTTTTAATAACAGTAACGTTATCGTCTAGTGAAGTTTCTTTACCAATATATACCTTAACCTCATCGTCAGTTTCTTCAATTTTACTTACTAATTCTTTGTTTTCAAATTTACTAATGATATTTTTAACATCATCAACTGTATTGAATTCTGGTTGTTTTAATATATTGCTTTTACCTTCCCAATGAACATCTTTTTCATTTTGGAAATTACTTAATGCCTCATAAAATGCATTATATAAAACTTCATAGTTCTTAACGTAGTTGCCTATTATAGGTTTTATTTCAAACTCTAGTTTAGCACTTACTTCACTTATTGGAGTACCCTTTAACATCTTGTTTAATAACTCGCTTGTTTTACTAACTTCTTTTGCTTCAACGCTTTCTTCCAAGTTGATTATCTTGTTTTCAACATGACCTTTATCGGTTACGACTATTGCAATAAGTCTATTCTCTGTAATTGGTATTACTTCTACTTTTTCTAGATTATTTTCTTTAGAAGCAGAACCAAGTACTACAGATGTATAGTTAGTTATATCACTAATTATCTCTAGACTTTTTGTTATTGCATCATTTAAATCTAACTCTCTATTTGAAAATATTGTTTGAAGTTTTAACATATCACTTCCACTTATTTTCTTAGGCTCCATTAAATGGTCTACGTAGTAACGGTATCCCTTTTCACTAGGAATACGTCCAGAAGAAATATGTTGTTTTTCTAAGTATCCCATGCTTTCTAGTAACATCATGTCATTTCTTAGTGTAGCACTAGAACACTTGAATTTTTTAGTTAACGCTTTACTTCCAATAGGATGAGCAGTCTTTATATATTCACTACATATCTCTTTTAAAAGTAATGCTTGTCTTTCACTTAACATATTTACCTCCTTAGCACTCTTTCTTTACAAGTGCTAACAATATTATACTATGCAGAATTAGCAAAGTCAATACCTAAGTGCTAATTATTTTATGAAATTTACGTGAAATTTTATATAGAAAAAAGATACTCTTTCAAGTACCTTTATATAGTTTTTGTTAAACTTTTTCCATTAATAATTGTTTTTACTTCTAATATGTATTCTTCTGTAGTTATACCATATTCGTTAATTATGTAATCATTATTTTTAGTATCAACTGTACCTTTTGAATGAGTATAAGTTAACATTGGTACTATTGTATCACCTAGTTCGTTTGATATACTAAGTATTTTGTTATCTTTAGTTAATGTAATGTATGCTGTTTTACCTAGTTTTAATTTGTTAGTAGCTCCAAAAGCATTTGATATAAAATCACACTCTCTTGAATAGTTTACTATAGCAAAAACATACCAATTATTATAGTCTACCATAAATCCATAAGATACATAATTATCTGATACATTTATTTTTTCAATTTTAGTTTCTATAATTTCCATAAACACGTTCCTTTCTAATTAATACTCACAGTTTCCTGGTGTTCTAGGGTAAGGTATAACATCTCTTATGTTTTCAACACCAGTTAAGTATATAAGTAATCTTTCAAATCCCATTCCAAATCCTGAGTGAACACATCCACCAAATCTTCTAAGATTTAAGTACCACTTCATATCTTCTTCTTTCATACCAAGTTCAGTCATTCTGTTAAGTAGTTTAGTGTAGTCTTCTTCTCTTTGACTTCCACCCATTAATTCTCCTGCACCTGGTACTTCTAGGTCAACTGCTGCGACAGTTTTTCCGTCATCATTTTGTTTCATATAGAATGCTTTTATATCTTTAGGCCATGAATGAATAAATACTGGACCATTAAAGTATTCTGTTATATATTTTTCATGTTCTTTTGCAATATCTTCTCCATATTCAGGAGTAAACTCCCATTTAACATCTGCTTGTTTTAAAATAGTTATTACTTCTTCATGAGTAATTCTTGTAAAATGACTATTTACTAGTTTGTTTAGTTTTTCGAGTAATCCTTTTTCAACAAATTTATCAAAGAAAGCCATCTCGTCTTTAGCGTTTTCTAGTACATATTTAACCACGTATTTTAACATACTCTCCATAACATCCATGTCGTCACGTAAGTCCATGAATGCCATTTCGGGTTCGATCATCCAAAATTCATTCGCGTGTGTTTTAGTGTTTGAGTTTTCAGCTCTGAAAGTTGGACCGAAAGTGTAAACTTTCTTGTATGCTAATGCAAAAGTTTCTGCTTCTAATTGACCTGATACTGTAAGGTTAGCTTGTCTACCAAAGAAATCTTTAGAGTAGTCTACTTTACCAGTACTTGCTACTCTATCTAAGTCAAGTGTAGTTACTTGAAACATTTCTCCAGCACCTTCACAGTCACTTGCTGTTATAAGTGGTGCATGAAAGTAAATGTACCCTCTTTCTTGAAAATATTTATGTATTGCAAAAGCTGCTATACTTCTTACTCTAAAGACTGCATTAAATAAGTTTGTTCTAGGTCTTAAGTAAGCAATTTCTCTTAAAAACTCTCTTGTAGGTCTACCTTTACTTTGTAATGGATAGTCTTCATCTACTCCGCCTAGTAAAGTTATCTCACTTAATTTTACTTCGTATTCTTGGTTAGCACCTTCACTTTTAACAAGTACACCTTTAACATTAACACTACTACCTACTTGTAATTTGCAAATATCAGCAAAGTTCTTTAATTCAGGTGTATAAACTACTTGTACTCCTTTAAAAGATGTACCATCATTTAAATCAATAAATCCTAAAGACGCTTGGTCTCTGTTACTTTTTATCCAACCGTTTAATTCTATTTCTTTTCCCATTAAACTTTCGTATTTCTCATGTAATTCTTTAATATCTAATTTCATATATTCCTTTTCCTTTCCAAATCTTCTTCTATAATGTTTCCAATAAGTTTTCTTAAGTAAGTATAGTTTCTAGTAATACCGAGTTCTTTGCTTTCAAAGTACGATGCTACTAAAGCATCTCTTGCATATTGATAGGTATTACTATTTTTAAAGAAATTTATATTAAAATTAATTTTATAACTATTTAAGTATCCTCTTAAGAAAACAAGTACTGTTCTAGTGTTTCCTTCTCTAAAAGTATGTATTCCCCATAAGTCACTTATTAAAGATGTTAAAAAGTCTTTTTGCATTTCTATATCTAAACTTAAAAAGTCTGTGTTAGATAGTATTTCAAATGTTAGGTCTAACTCAGTATTTATTTTATCATAATCTGTGTATTTAACACTATCCCATGCTAGTACTCTTTCTTGTTTTTCTATATTAATAGTTCTTATTTCTCCTGCAAAATAGTAGATATCTCCAAATAAGCGTTTATGTAAAGCCAAGTAAAACTCTTTAGTTGGAGAAAATGACATATTATTAAAGTACTCATGTATTCTAGTTATTACTATATCACTTTCTGCAAGTTTAAGTTTACTCTCGTCTTTAATGTTTAGCTTGTTTTTTAAAACACCATTCTTTTGTACATATGGATCATTCTTCACCATAGTACTCCTTTAATTTTTCAACAATTTCTTCTTCAGTAATTAGTCCTTTTCTTTGTTCTTCTATAAGTTCCTTTAAAAAGCAACTTCCTGAACAACCATCACATTTATTTATTTCTTCACTAACTACC
>CAVITD010000047.1:1886-21073 GCA_963645645.1 uncultured Eubacteriales bacterium | reverse complement strand
GATAATACGTGCACTCTAAAAAATATTGTAAATTACTTTGATAAAGTAGTAGAAACTATGGGATTAGTTGAATACGTTAAAGAAATTGAAACCAAAAAGAAAGAAAAAATGGCGTTCGTTACTATAAGTGATGAAGAAGAAAAAAGAGAAGTCATTTTGTTTCCAAAAATATATAGCGAGTTCTATGGCATAAAAAAAGGAGACATAATAAAAGTAAATGGTCGTGTTGAAAGAAGAATAAGTGAATACCAAATTGTAGCTAATAAAATAGAAGTGTTAAATAAAGACAAGTAAAATTGTCTTTTTGTATTTTAAAAAGTACTAAATTAAAACTTTTTCATTTTGTTGATAGTGACTAATTTTCAAAATTACCCTGTGGATAACCCTTAAATGTACTATACTAAATACTAAAAAAGTATTCTTTGTATAAAACATACTACAAAACACTTACAGATTTTAAAAATTGCTTGATTTGCATTATTTTCTTCTTTCTGTTATAGTGTATATGAAAGGAGGAAAATATGGAAAAGTTAAAAGATTTTATCTCAAACAAAAAGGTTATAATTTCAGTAATCGCGTTAATGCTACTTAGCTTAGTTTCTTTTATAGCCATATCTAATATTACTACTTCTAAAGGACAAATAACAGTGGATACTAAAGTAGAAGAAAAACTAGTGAGCAGTGAAGAACAAAGAGTAGAAGAGTATATCCTAGTAGATATAAAAGGAGAAATACAAAACCCTGGAGTATACAAACTTCCTATTAATTCCAGAGTAATAGACGCAATTGAAGCTTCTGGTGGACTTACTAAGAAAGCTGTTACTACATATATTAATCTAAGCAAAACTTTAAAAGACGAAAACGTAATAATCATAAACAACAAAAGCGAACTAAAGAAAATAGAAGAAAAGAAAAACGTAGAAGAAATAAAAATTAATGATAACTCAAGCGTCAGTGTGAAAACAAGTGATGTTATAACTAATGATGTAGATAAAGTTAAAGAAGAAACAAATACTGATAATGTAACTAAAACTACAGAAGAGACAAATACACCTACAAATGAAAGTAGTAGCAAGCCAATAGAAAAGACTACATCTGTGAATATTAATGAATCTTCAATAGAAGAACTTACTACAATTTCAGGAATAGGCGAGTCTAAAGCAAAAGCTATAATTGAATACAGAACAGCAAATGGCCCATTTAAAAGCATTGAAGAGATTAAAAATGTAAGTGGCATAGGAGACAAACTATATGATGAAATTAAGGCGTATATTACTATATGATAACATCTATAGATTGTCTTTTATTTTAGCCTTGTCCTTTTCTTTATTAATAACACTTATCCCAAATTACACAAGTGTTTATAAAGGAAGTGAAACTAATTTTAATTGCAAAGTATTAGATAAAAAGTTTGATGGAAACAAACTAAGTTTAACCCTAAAATGTAAAGAAGATATTGCTGCTACTTACTATATTAAAAGTGAAAAAGAGTTGTCTTATTTAAAAGATAACATAAAGTTTGATAGTCACGTTACATTAACAGGTTCTTTAGAAACACCTAAAAATAACACGATACCAAATGGTTTCAATTACAAAAAATACTTATATAACAAAAAAATATACTACATACTAAAAATAGATAAAATAGAAAGCATAACTAAAACAAAAAACATTTTTTACAAACTTAAGAATTTTATGTATGATAGAAGTGATAAAATTGATAACTCTACTTACATATATTCCTTTGTTTTAGGTAAAACTGAATTAGTAGATATAGACGTATTAAATACCTATAGAACCAACGGAGTAAGCCATTTATTTGCTTTAAGTGGACAACACGTGTCGGTATTCAGTCTAATATTACTATGGATATTAAAAAAACTAAAAATAAAAGAATTACCTAGATACATAATAATATTTATATTCTTATTATTGTTTTCCTTTATAACAGGATTTTCCCCATCTATTTTAAGAAGTACATTATTATTTTTCTTACTTGGAATAAACAAAGTATTTTACTTTAATATCAAAACAATTAATATATTGTATATAGTATTTATCATTTTAGTTTTAATAAACCCATTTGTTATATATAGCTTAAGTTTCATTTTATCATTTACTGCAGCATTCTTTCTAATCATTGGTAGTGACTTAGTAAAAGGGAAAAACTATTTTACTTCACTTTTTAAAGTAAGCTTACTTGCTAGTTTGTCTACCATGATGGTTAGTATTTATTACTTTGGTTACACAAACCCATTCGCGTCATTATATAATTTGTTCTTTGTACCATTTGTAAGTATGATAGTATTTCCACTTAGTTTAGTAGTATTCATATTTCCATTTTTAAGCTCAGTATTAAATTTTATGACAAACATAATGGAAAGTGTATCAGTATTATTTGCAAAATTAAACTTAATAATATATTTTCCTAAAGTAAGTCTAATAATTGTATTTATTTTTGAACTACTAATTGTATTATATATTAAATTCAAAAAGAAGGCTCTAGTATTTATACTCTCATTAATTTTGCTTATAATAAAAGTAAAACCATATATAGCAACAGACACAAGTATATACTATTTAGATGTTGGACAAGGGGACGCTTCACTTATTGTAACTAAAAATTTAAAAGAAACTATTTTAATAGACACAGGTGGGAAAGTAACTTATGAAAAAGATAGCTGGCAAGAACAGAAGAAAACATATTCAATTGCTGAAAATTCATTAATACCGTTTTTTAGAAGTATAGGCATAAACAAAATCACTCATTTAATTCTTACACATGGAGACTTTGACCATATGGGAGAAGGAATTAATTTAATAAAAAACTTTAAAGTTGAAAATGTAATATTTAACTGTGGAGAATTTAACACTCTAGAAACAAATTTATTAAAACTCTTGAAAGAAAAGAATATTAAATATTATAGCTGTATAAACAACATAAAAGTTAGTGATTTTACTTTGAACTTTCTAAATACAAAAGAGTATAATAATGAAAATGATAACTCAAGTGTAATTTACTTTGATTATAATAGCTATAAGTTTTTGTTTATGGGCGATGCTAGTAAAAAAACGGAAGAGAATATATTAAATAAATATGACTTAGACAAAGTTGATTTCCTAAAAGTAGGACACCACGGCTCGAATACATCTACTAGCGAAAATTTAGTGTCCAAAATAAGTCCAAAATACTCGGTAATAAGTGTAGGCAAAAATAATAGATATGGTCATCCTAAAGTAGAAGTATTAAATTCTTTAAAAAGTAGCAAAATATATAGAACTGATATAGATGGAAGTATAGAAATTCAATTAAACAAAAAGGGTTTTAACATAACGACTTATAACCCATAGAAATTATAAAGCAATACATCAATGTTTAGACCATTTTTGTGAGCGCACGAAAATGGTCAGTATAGTCCTAAAACATCACAAAACTAGTTGTATTTCATATAATTATGTGGTAGAATATTATTTGCTTTGAAAAATAATCACTTATAGGAATTTTACTTGCTAGTGCTTAATTGTGCGAGTATTTAGAACTATAAGGAAGTTAAACGAAAGGAAGAGTGATATTATGGCAGTTGTGTCAAAAAGTTATTTATTAGAAGCAGGTGTTCATTTTGGACATCAAACAAAAAGATGGAACCCTAAAATGAAAGAGTACATCTTCACATCAAGAGATGATATTTACATCATAGACTTAGAAAAAACAGTAGGTAAGTTAGAAGAAGCTTATCAAGCATTATATGAAGCTTGCAAAGATGGTGGAAAAGCTTTATTTGTAGGAACTAAAAAACAAGCAGAGGAAGCTAGTATTGAAGAAGCTACAAGATGTGGTGGATACTATGTAACTGAAAGATGGTTAGGTGGTACACTTACAAACTTCAAGACTATTAGAGAAAGAATTAATAGACTTGACGAAATAGAAAAAATGAAAAACGAAGGTAAATTTGAATTACTTCCAAAGAAAGAAGTAGCAAAATTACAAAAAGAATACGACAAATTAAACAAAATATTATGTGGTATTAGACAAATGGAAAAATTACCTCAAGCAGTAATTGTTACTGACCCAAGAATTGAATACAATGCAGTAAGAGAAGCTAAGAAGTTAGGAATTCCAACATTTGGTATCGTTGATACAAATAGTGACCCAGACTTAGTAGACTATGTAATTCCAGGAAATGACGATGCAGTAAGAGCTGTTAAAGTTGTACTTGGTGTACTTGCTAATGCTGTATGTGAAGGAAATAATTTACCACTTGACGACTACGTTACTGAAGAAGAATTTGCAAAACCTAATAAGAAAAAAGATACACCTAAAGAAAGTGTTACTGTAATTGAAAAAGAAGTAGAAGTAGCGCCAGCTGAAACTGAAAGTGTTAACTACGAAGATATGAAACTAAGCGAATTAAAAGCTATAGCTAAAGATCAAGGTGTTAAAGGATACTCTTCAATGAAAAAAGAAGAATTATTAAGTGTTTTAAAATAAGAAAGGGAATTAATTATGGATATAAAAGCAAGTGATGTAAAAGCTTTAAGAGATATGACTGGTGCAGGAATGCTTGACTGTAAAAAAGCATTAACTGAAACAAATGGTGATATGGATAAAGCTGTTGATTATTTAAGAGAAAAGGGTATTAGTAAAGCTGCTAAAAAGCAAGATAGAATAGCTGCTGAAGGTCTTTCTGCTATATACGAAGAAGATAATAAAGCTGTAATACTTGAAGTTAACTCTGAAACAGACTTTGTCGCTAAAAATGCTGAATTCGTTAATATGGTTGAAACTATTGGTAAGGCTATATTAAATAGTAATGTTACTTCTTTAGAAGAAGCTCTAAACTTACCTGTAGGAGAAGGAACTGTTAATGATTTAATTATCAATGAAACAGCAACTATAGGAGAAAAATTAAGCTTAAGAAGATTTGAATTAGTAACTAAAAGTGATGACGAAGTATTTGGTAGTTACTTACATATGGGTGGAAGAATTGCTTCACTTATAGTACTTAAAAATGGTAGTGTTGAAGTAGCAAAAGACTGTGCAATGCAAAGTGCGGCTATGAGACCTAAATACGTTAGTAGAAATGAAGTTCCAGAAGAAGAAACAGAACATGAAAGAACTGTTTTAACAGAACAAGCTCTAAACGAAGGAGCTAAAAAAGAATTCGTTGATAAAATAATTGCAGGAAGATTAAATAAATTTTATGCTGAGATATGTTTAGTTGAGCAAGCATTTGTAAAAGATGGAGATTTGACTGTTCAAGCATACTTAGACAAGAGTAATTCTACTATTACAAAAATGGTTAGATATGAAGTTGGAGAAGGTATGGAAAAGAGAAATGACGACTTTGCTAGTGAAGTTATGAGTCAAATTAAAAATGCGTAAAATTAAGAAAAACAAATATCTAAAAGGAAGCCTGTATATTCTTATAGGTTTCTTTTTTGCCCTTATAACATACTTAGATTTAAATAAATCTAACACAAACGATTTAGTCGTACAAAATGATAAAATAATTACAAATGTAACTGCAAGTGAATTAACAAGCGTATTAAATAGTAAGTCTGGAGTAATACTAATTACCCATGATAAAGCTGATACTAGTAGACTTTTAAATATATTGCTTGACTTAAAAGTAAAAGATAATTTCTATATATATAATGTTAAAAATGACGAACTAGTTCTAGAGTTAAGTTCTGACGAAGAAGAAGTAATTGTTAAACAAAAAAGCACTAAAGAATATGATGCTCTTTTAAAACAACTTGGCTCTTACACTGAAAAATATACTCTAGAAGATAGCGACAACAATATAATAGATACTGGATACAAAAAAATATACACTCCAATGGTAATGTTTATAAAAAATGGTAAGATTATATTTAGTCATTATATTTATGACTCTTCACTAGAAGACGACGACCTAAAAGAGATATATTCTAAGGGGATAAACTTACTTGTAAGTGGAAAATTTAGTTAAGATAACAAATCATGTTATCTTTTATAATGGACAAATGTAGTAAATAATGATACAATTAATATGTAAGGAAAGTGAAATATGAATTATCAAATAACTAATTTAACTGATGAAAAAGTTAATGAAAAAGATTTAGAAAGTGTAATAAACAAAGTAAGTGAAACACTTGACGTTCAAAACTCTATTGTAAGTATAGTTTTAACAGATGATGAGCGTATTCATGAAATAAACAAAACTTATAGGGGCATAGATAGACCTACTGATGTTATAAGTTTTGCATTTTTAGACGAAGACACTAACCCAAGTAATATTACAGACTTAGGAGAAATTTACATAAGTCTAGAAAAAGCACACGCTCAAGCAGTAGAATATAATCATTCATTTAAAAGAGAATTGTGTTTCTTACTAACACATGGTTTACTACATTTACTAGGATATGACCATATGACAAAAGAAGACGAAACAGAAATGTTCGGCTTACAAGAAGAAATACTAAGTAGTTTAAATATAGAGAGGTAAATATGAAAGAAAAACTAATTAATCTTATAAAAAACAGCTATGCGCCTTATAGTAACGTACATTTTGCTTGCATAGTTGAAACAAAAAGTGGTAATTTTTATAGTGGGGTAAACGTAGAAAACGCAAGTTATGGCGCAACTATATGTGCTGAAAGAAACGCTATAAATGCTGCTATTTCTGCTGGAGAAAGAGAATTCTCTGCATTATATTTAATGACAGACTTAAGTAACATTGCATACCCATGCAACTTATGCAAACAAACTATGCTAGAATTCTTTGACGACAAAGTATTATTTAACATAATGAACACAAAAGGCGATATGGAAGTTTTATCATTTAAAGAAGTAATGACAAAAATATTTAGTAAAGGAGATTTAATGTGAGAAGTGGTTTTGTAAGTATAGTCGGACGCCCAAACGTTGGGAAAAGCACACTAATAAATAAAATAGTCGGAGAAAAAATAGCAATAGTAAGTGACAAACAAGGTACAACTAGAAGTCTTATTCAAGGAGTGTACACTGATAAAGACACTCAAATAATACTAATAGATACTCCAGGGATACATAAACCACTGCATAAATTAGGTAACAAGCTAAATAATCAAGCTTACTATAGCACATATGATGCTGACGCTTTGGTATTTGTAATGGATGCTACAGAAAAACTAGGAAAAGGTGATATGTTCGTAATAGACAAAATGAGTACACTTGAAAAACCAGTAATTCTAGCTCTTAACAAAATAGACAAAATGTCTAACGAACAAATACTAAAAAAGATAGACGAAGTAAAAGACGTATACAATTTTAGTGACATAGTTCCGATAAGTGCTGAAACTGGAGACAACGTATCTAGACTTATTGAAGTAATAAGTAAATACCTAACTGACACAGTAAAATACTTTCCAGACGAAGAAGTAACTTCAGAGCCTATAGAAAAAAGACTTACTGAAATAGTAAGAGAAAAAGTACTAGAACTAACTACTGAGGAAGTCCCTCATTCAGTTCACTGTGTACTAAGTGATATTACAGAAGACGACAAAACTATAAATGTATATGTTGACATAATAGTAGACAGAGACGCTCTTAAAAAGATAATCATAGGCAAAAAAGGACTTATGTTAAAAGAAATAGGTATGAAAGCAAGGAAAGATATGGAACTCTTACTAAAAAAACAAGTATACCTAGAACTTTATGTAAAAACACTTAAAAAATGGAGAGACAAAGAAAAATATCTTAACGAATTAGGTTTTAATGAATATTAATGTATAAAAAATAAAAAATTATCACAATATTAATTAGGTGATAAGAAATGAATAAAAAAGAAGCTTGGAATAAGTTTAAAGAAAGCGGTAAAATAATAGACTACTTAAACTATAAGAAAGGTAAATAAAATGGAAGTAATTAGCATAACTGGAATTGTTGTAAATACTCTTAAATATGGAGAAAACTCTAAAATAATAAATATTCTAACTAAAGAAAAAGGAATAATCGGAGTTATCTGTAAAGGTGCACTTAGTGAAAAAAGTAAACTTAGAGTAGTAAGTAACAACTTCATATATGCTAATTTTCATTTGTACTACAAAGAAGGAAAACTTGGTACTCTAATAAGTGCAGATGTGATAGACTACTTTTTAAATATTAAAAGTGATATAGTTAAATTTAGTTACATGAGTTACTTGTGTGACCTAGCTAAAAACGTATATAAAGAAAACAACGACCCTGAAATATATGACATACTAATAAGTGCTATTCTAAAAATAAATGGTGGATTAGACCCAAAAATAATTACAAATATCGTAGAAATAAAGTATCTAACATTTCTAGGTGTCGGACTAAATTTAGACGGGTGTAGTGTATGTGGGTTAACAAGTGTTGTTTCCATGTCTATAAACAAAGGTGGATACGTCTGTGCATTTCATAAAGGTAACCTAAAAGATATGGACGCTGCTACTTTAAAAATGTTTAAAGCATATTACTATATTGACATAAATAAAATAAGTGAACTAAATATAAAAAAGAATACTGTAGATGAAATAGATAGATTTCTAAATATTTACTACAAAGAATATACAGGTCTTTACCTAAAAAGCAAGAACTTCATAGACAAAGTTAAATAGCATTTCAAAAATAAAGGCGAGTAAGTCTTGCGTAAACATAAATATTTTTCGTTTAATTATAATGAATATTAATAAAAAAATAATTATGATTAAAGAGTTATTAAAAAGTCTTTTTTTGACATAATTATCACCTCACTCATAGAAAGGTGGTGTGACACCTAACAAATTAAATATTCCATGTATAAATTATAACATAGTTAGTAAGTTGAATCAATACAAAAATGAACAAATTTTCGTATATTTAAGCTATAAAACTTCAAGATAAACCTCTTGCTTTTTTTACCATTTTAATATATAATTAAGTTACTGCTCCTGTGGCGGAATTGGTAGACGCGCACGACTCAAAATCGTGTATAGAAATATGTTAGGGTTCGAGTCCCTAGAGGAGCACCACATAAAAAAAATCATGACTAGTCATTTAAAACTAGTCATTTTCTTTATAATTTGATTTATATAACTCCACTTCACTATTATCTACTGGACTATCTTTAATATCAAGTTTAGGCAAATCTTCTTTAGTAGCAAGTCCAAAATAATCAAGAAATTCATTTGTAGTCTTATATAAATTTGGTTTACCAATACTATTATCTTTTCCACACTCTTTAATAAAACCTCTAGCTAAAAGTTTTCTAACAATTTGAACACTAGAAACTCCTCTTATCTCATCTATCTTAACTCTTGTAATAGGTTCATTATAAGCAATGATAGCTAATACTTCCAAGCTTGCATTACTTAAAGTAAAAGTCTTTGAATCAGTCATAAGTTTCTCATAATACATCTTATGTTCACTCTTTGTAGTAAGTTTAAACGTATTACCTAGAAAACTAATTCTAAGCCCTCTTTCGTCACTTTCATAGTCATGTCTTAAATTTGACAAGATTTCTTTAACTTCATTTTCGCTAATACCCAGTGTATCAGCTAACTCTTTTAAAGTAATCCCCTCATCTCCTACTACAAATAAAATTCCCTCAGTTACACTTTTTAAATTCATAATTAATCAACTCTTTCAAGAATAATTCTTCCAAAATTTGCCTCTTGCTTTAAAGTTATCTCCCTATCTTTAGCCATTTCCAGTATGCTAAGAAATGTTACAACTATATAAGGTCTAGTTAACTCTTCAAACAAACTTAAGAAGTCAACCCTTTTCTCTTTTTTCAATATACTTCTTATTTTAGCAGTTCTTTCACTAACTGACAACTCTTTTCTAGTAATTTTAGTATTTATTGGTTTTGAATACTCTTTTCTTTCAAGAAGTTTTTGTAAAGCAAGAAGTAAATCACTTGCTGTTACATTCTCAGTATTTTCTAGTTTTTCTTCAGTATAAAGTTCTCTCTTCTCAGGCACTTTTGTATAATAGTTACTTCTTTTATCAATAAGACTTCTAAACACTTCTGTGCTTTCTTTATACTTTTGATACTCTAGTAATCTTCTTTTTAACTCAGTTTCTGGGTCAACTTCATACTCACTATCCTCTACCTCTTTTGGTGGCTTTGGTAAAAGATATCTGCTTTTCATTTCTATTAATTCACTTGCTGTTACTAAGTATTCACTAGCAATATCTAAATTCATATCTTCCATTTTTTTTAAATAATCTAAATATTGCTCGGTTATATCTACTATTTTTATCTCGCTTATTTCTATTTTAGACTGTTTTACTAAATGTAAAAGTAAATCTAAAGGTCCTTCAAAATCCCCTATTAAAAAATTATTCATCGCTACAACTCCAGTTATTATTTTCTTCATTAGTCTTTATTTCTTTAATAGTAGTACCTAATTTATAAAGTGGAGAATATTCTTGACTACTATAAGTAACTAAATTTAATTTATATTTTATACTTGTATCAGTAACAGTTAAGTTTTCTACGTTTCCCTTTAAATAACTTGCCTCTTTTTGAAAACCATCTTTGTAAACATCGTTTTCTTCTAGTCCTATTTTAACAACATAATTATCTACTTCATAGCTTGATAATCCATTTTTACTAAAATTATATGTTACTTTATTTGTAATATTGTAGCTTCCATCAGTTGTAGTATATTTACATACCATGATATTATCTACTACTGAAAAGTCTGTATCATTTAATATCACAATTGAAGCATATACTGCATTTTTGTATATTTCGCTATTGACACTCATTGTATAGATTTCACTTATTTTTCTACTTAAAACAGTATCACTAGTAAATTTAGTTCTATAAATAACACTCTTCTTTTCATCATATAACTGTATGAATAAATTAGACTCGTTTACATTTTTAACTTCATCTTCAGGTAAATAGATAAAACTAATTACACTTCCATTTTGTTTAGAAAAATTATAAAATCTTACATTTCTAGCTATAATATTACCCTTTGTATTGCCTATAGTTAATAATCCATCAGTAGTAGTTTCAGTATATTTAATTTCACTAAGACTTGTATTATCTGAAGTATTATCTTTTGATTTAAATATACCACTTATTGTAGGAAGTAATAAAGCAAACACTAAAAGTACAGCAAGTATTATTAAAGTAAGCTTATTTTCCTTTTTTTGTTCAAGAGTGTTAGTAACTCCTCCCTCATTACTTAAATCAACTATCTCAATATTATCTTCTGTTCCATCTAAATCAAGTTCTTCAATTACTGGTGCAGTCTCCTCTGTTTTTGGTTGTTCTTTGCTTACTGAAACTTTCTTTAACTTCTTAATTAAAACTCCAGAATAAACAAGTAAAGCTATATTGATAATCACGTTTAGTGTAGTAATAATAATACTGACACTATTTGGTAGTAAACTTAAAAAACTAATATTTAATGTAGTACTTCCACTAGTAAAACTACCACTTAAAGTAAGAACATTTAACGCTACTAAAATTGCACCTACAGTCTTATTAAAAGTTATTTTACCTAAATAGTATGTATTTAATATTGGAATCCAAGCAAACCATACTTTTTTATCTTTCTTTAGTTCACCTAACTTTGTAAGTAAAATACCCTTTAAAATGTAGTAAACTAGTAATACTATAACCATTACTAATATAATAATTAAACCTCTTTTTAATATCTCTTCCATTTTTATTCCCACTCTTTCATTACAAGTATACCAAAAAACTAGAGAATTCTCTAGTATTTTTATTAATTTTTTTAATGTTTAGGTTTAAAAATCAAGCTTATTAGAAAAGCACTAATGATAGTGATGGTTAGTCCACCACTTGAACTAGCAAGTATTCCGTTTAATAGTCCAGTTAAACCATTGTTTTTTAGTCCTAAATAAGCACCTTTAAAAAGGATATGTCCAAAATTAGTTATTGGTACACTTGCCCCAGCCTCGCTAAAACTAATTAATTTATCATATACTCCAACCATAGACAAGAAAGCCCCGACTATAACTAGAAGTGTGTTAACGTGTGCTGGAGTTAACTTAGTATATTCAATTATCAACTGACCGACCGCACATATTACCCCGCATACTATAAAAGCATTTAAATATATCATAATACCTCCAAACTCACTATGTGTGAAATATTAGGAATACTTTCTCCTAAATTAACACTTGTTTTTGAATGTAATGCACCAGTTGCAACAAGTAGTATTTTCTTATATTTTTCTTTTAAAATTTTATTAAACAAAATTAGTGGTAAACAAACAGGACCACTTCCTCCTGCAACTAGACTAGTGTCTTTTAGTAGTGTACTACCAGCATCCACTATATTTTCTGCTTTTATTTTATACTCAGTTTTAAGTAAATCTTTTAAAATATTAACCCCGTATACTCCAAGGTCTCCAGTTAAAATAACGTCATAGTATTCACTACTTCTATTAGTATCTTTTAAGTGTTCACTAATTGTTTTAGCAGCAGATAAAGCCATTACAGCACCAAAATTATTCGCATCATTATATCCAATATCAACTACACTACCAATTGTTGCACTTTCTATTTTAATTTCTGTTTTCTCTTTAGTTAAAAGTGCACTGACTGCAGCAGTTACAGTAAAAGTATTAACGTATTTTCTAATCGCTCCATATTCTATTGGAAAACGAAATTGCTTTTCACTAGCTAAGTTATTTGCAGAAGTACTTACTATAATACTATTTACACCCTTGTTTTCTAGAAAATTTGAACCTATTATCAAACCTTCACAAAACATTGCACACGCACTATATAATCCTAAAACTGGAATATTAAAGTTTCTATATGCTAAAGTACTAGCTAAAATTTGACTTTGTAAATCTCCACAAAGTGCTACATCAATATCAGTTTCTTTCTTCTTACATTTACTAAGTAACCCACTTATACTTTTTATAAGTAACTCACTTTCTCCCTGTTCAAAACTTTTTTTAGATAAATAGTAATCGTTTATATGTAAGTCTCCTTTAATACTTATATCGTATTCATTTCTTCCAATTACTGAATAAGCATTCTTTATATACGCATTTTTAAAATGGATTGTCACATTACCACCCCTTTAATTATTGCAAACAAGAAAGAGAAAACTAAGCCATATAGTATTATTGAACCAGTCATTTTAAATATGTTACTACCTATTCCTTTAATTAATCCTTCACTTCTATGATCCATCGCACTTGACGTCATCGCATGAGCAAACCCTGTAGTTGGTATAATTAACCCACACTTTGCAAAACTAACTATCTTATCAAAGAATCCTAGCCCTGTTAATATAGAAGAAACAATAACAAGCACGATCATTAGGTACATAAAACTTTCATTATCAGCGAGTCCTAAATTTACATTAAAAAACTTAAATATTCCTTCTCCAATTACTCCCATAAGTCCACCAACTAAAAAAGCAATAACTACATTTTTAAATATATCTTCTTTTTTAGAATATTTACTTACAATTTTCTTATATTCCTTTAAATTCAAAATAACTCACCCATTATTAATATGGACAAGTTATTTTTAGTTATACAGTCATTGTTTCTTTTATTTTCTTTAACACTTTACTTTCACATCTAGAAACCTGCACTTGTGACATACCAAGCATATTAGAAACTTCACTCTGAGTATATCCAGTAAAATATCTAAGCTCGATTATCTTTCTTTCATCTTCTTTTAATTTTAATAACTCATTTTTTAAGTCAAGTAGCATATCAATATTGTTTGTCTCATCTACTCCTACAACTTTTTCTAAAGTAAATTCGTCATTATTTAAATTTTCTTCTAAACTAATTGCAAACTCACTTTTGTTTATCGCATCAGCTAAAACCATCTCGTCCACTCCTAAATAGTCACTTATTTGATAAAGCGTAGGTACCACATTCATTTCTTTAGACAAGTACTCCTTAGTTTCTGTATAAAGTTTAAAGAGTTTTAAATTATCACTACTTACTTTAATAGTTCTATCATTTTTAATAAACTCAATTATTTCTCCTAAAACATACTTATAAGCATACGTTGTAAATTTAGTATCAACTTTCTTATAGTTTTTATATGCCTTAATAAATCCAATTGCGCCAACTTGAAATAAATCGTCTATATTATAGTATTTACTATATTTTGAAGCTATCTTATAAATAAAGTTTTTATTTTGAGTTAACAACTCTTCTATACTCATTATCATATTTTCATCACTCCCAGTGCAGTTAATTCATTACTTGTTTCATAAAAAGTGTTATTGTATTCACTTTTATTTAAGATATTCTTTACTTCTCTATTAGTAAGACTACATAAAGTTGTCTTACCATTCATTGACCTTACTACTTCATTTAAAGAAATCAAGCTTTCAATTCCTTTTAAATCTATAACATTAACTTTATCTAAATTAACAACCACATACTTTATTCCATGCTTTAAAATAACAGGTATTACTTCATCATCAAATGTATTAGATGTAGTTTTATTTAATATACCATCTAATCTTATCCACAGTATTCCTTTACTAAACTCCATATCAATTTTCAACATATTATCAGTCCTTGTAACTAATATAGAACATTTTTTATTAAATTTATACATATTCGACATAACTAGATAATTATTTCTTTCTACATTTTACGACATTTTTAATAAACACTACTAAACTAACTAGAAGACTCATAACACCAAACACCAAAATAAACGTACTAATTTTAGCTGGAACACTTGCATTTTCTTTAGTTACCATAGCTATTTTTTCTTTATTTTCTGTGCTTGTATTACTCAAGTTTTTTACTACACTATCTTCCTTTTGACTAGTCTTAGTAATAAAGTCTTTAAGTTCTGTCATATCAAAATTACTATTTTTACTATCTAACTCACTAAGTTTACTAATAACACTTTCATAACTAATGTTGTCATTCTTAATAAGAGTTTCTAAACTAGCTAACTTATCAAGCACATCAACATTATCTTCACTAGTAGACTTAACTAACTTTTCAAATTCAGCTATCTTTTTAAGTATATCTTCTTTATTACTTAGTTCATTCTTTAACTTAGATACTTCAGAAATTAATTTTTTATTTTGTTCACTTACTAAGTTCATATTTTCACTTATAAATTCATCAATTTCTTCATTAGTCAAGTTATTTGTAACAATGTAGTCTTCTAGGTCCTTTGTGTATCCACTTAAGTTTTCATAATATCCTGGAGCATAAGTTTTAACCATGTCATAACACTTATATAAAGTATCTCTATATTTATAAACCTTAGTTTTAACAACAACATCAGTAGTACTCATTTGTCTTTTATCAATTTTAGCAGTAAACACACACTTTTCATTATCACACACATGAGTATTAATTGTACTATAACCTGCATAGTTATTTGATACATACTCATCAGTCATATAAGCTCTGAAATCTATTCCATTAAGTTCTCCTTTAACATTCTTATAAGTAATTCTAATACTAGTGTTTTCTATATCAATAGGATCATCAAACACCAAGTCCATATTAACATACATTAAAATTCTAGCAGCATTATTGTAGTCCTCGTCTTTTAACAACAAATAATTATCTAAGTAACTCTTAAATTCATAAGGAACACTATTTCCATCTTTATCAAGTACTTCTAATTCATAAAAATCATACTCAGTCGCACCACTAAACTTAGTTATGCCTATTTTATTAACATATTTTCTTAAAAAAGTATAATCTTTATAATCACTAGTTATTTCTCTTCCTTCTTTAACTTCTGGACTTGTTAAGCTATAAGTATAATCTGTAAATTTATAGTCACTTTTATCATAGTACTCACAAACACTTTCAGGTTCACTTACATAATGAACATTACTTTCTTCATACGTATACCATCTATATTTCACCTCCTCCTTTGCATTACAAATTATTGGCATGATTAACACCAACACAAGCAAAACTTTTTTCTTCATTTTCCATCATCCTTTCTAGAGGTTAAGTTTTATCCCCTCTAATATATTTATTCGACAAAAAACGCGAAAAGTCTTTTTTTATTTTGACTTTACGCGAAATTTTACGCAAAATTTTACAGAAAAAGTGTCAAATTCAGTCATTTTTGGCACTTTTCATAATTTCATAATTATTCTTAATTCTTTCATTTTCAGGATTAATTTCCATTGCTTTTTTTACATATTCTATAGCCTTATCAATATCATTTATATAAAAATAATCTAAACTAAGCACGTCATAAATATTTTCATTCCAAGCATATTCTTCATTTATATAAGTGGTAGATTTATCTTTAATACTACTAGCTTTTAACATCATTTCAATGCTTTCTAAATACCTTTTTTCTTCATAATAAAGCATTCCAAGTAGGACGTACCCTTCTCTAACATCAGGCATAATCTCTATAGATTTTTTAATCCACATCTCTGCTTCAAGTGGTCTTTTCATATTAACATAACAATAAGATATATACCTACAAGAACTTGCTTTTTCTTCATTCCAAGTAGCAATATTATAGTGTTTAATTAATGTATCAATAGACTTATTAAATTCACTCCTATACATATACTCTCTACCTAAATAATGCAAATTTCTCTCGCCATTTGGGTTATTTTCTACTTCACTAATAAGTAAATCTAAATAAAAATCTCTACTCTTTTTCTTGTCAGGATAATGATTAATATTAATTTTATCACTTTCTATAACATTCTCAGTTCTATCCAAAGTAAACACGAGCACTTCATGAATACTATTAACCCATTTATAATTCTTTCTAGTATGTATCTTCGAAATATAGTAAGACATCACTCCTTCATTTTTAGAATTAAAAGAAAAATTCAAATTATATTTAACCCTATCGGTATCAGACTTCCAAATTCTTTCTAATTCACGTCTCCAACCCTTAGAAAACACTTCGTCTAAATCAGTACTTACACATACATTAGCGCTCTCTGGAACCATTTCTAAAGTATCATTTCTAGCTACATCAAATTTAAAAAAATCATACTTTTTCTCTTTAACATTGACGCCTAAACTTTTAAGTAAATTAACTGAGTTATCACTTGAACCAGTATCCAAAACATATATTTCATCTGCTTCTCTCATGCTTTCATACCATCTTTTAATGTGAGCCTCTTCGTTCTTACAAATGGCATATACAACAACTTTCATATACTTTACCTCACTAGTAATTTATGCTAAAATATAACTAGAGGTGCATTATGAAAATAGGTATTGATATTGATGGAGTGTTAACTGATTATAGTAAATTTTGTTTAGATTATGGTACACTTTACTATAATGTAAAAAATCCAAATGAATACGATTTTACCGATATTTTCGGTATAACTAAAGAAGAAGAAAACACTTTTTGGGATAAACACAGAAAAGATTATTTTCTAAATACTCACACAAGAAATTTTGCAAGTGAAATTATAAAGAAACTAATTAGTGAAGGTAACGAAATTTATTTAATTACATCTAGAAATTTCCTAATTAGTAAAGTTGATGACGGAAGTGGAAAAGTTGAATACACTAAAAGTTGGCTAGAAAAAAACAGTATACCATATGATAAACTTATATTTACTCCACATGATAAAGTCCCCACTATTATAAATGAAAAAATAGATATAATGGTAGAAGACTCGCCCAACAACATAAAATGTATAAGCAAAGTTATTCCAGTTATAAAAATGGATACTAGATATAATACAGATGTAACAGGAAAAAATATACACACATCTTATAGTTGGAACGATGTATACAAAATTATCCACAATATAAAATAGAGCATTTTTAGTGCTCTACTTTTTTATTATCTTTATATTTTTAATTTTATTTATTATATCTCTATATTTATTTTTCATATTTACCCTTTCAATATAAAATATGAAATTTTAAAGTTTTAGACTGTATTTATTTACTAGGGTCAATTAATATTTTAATTGCGTCAGACTCTCCACTAGTTAGTTCTTTACAAGCGTCTTCCACTTCTTCTAAAGAAACTACTTTATCAATATATTTAACTACATTTAAGTCTTTATTTTTAATTAATTCAATTACTTTATCAAAGTCAAACTCGCTATACGCTATTGATCCAAGCATTGTCACTTCTCCCATTACAGATACTACAAGTGGTACTGTTACAGGTTCAGTTGAAACACCTACTAAAACAATTTTACCACCGTTTTTAACAAGCATAATTGCTTCACTTACAGCAGCAGAGTTACCACAGCACTCAATTACTTTGTCAAACCCACCATTTGTTTTCTCTTTCAAAGTCTTAATAACGTCGCTATCAAGTGGGTTATAAAACTCGACTACTGAACCTAGTGATAATGATTTTAACCCACGTTTTTCATTTGTCTCTAACATACATACGTAAGTAGCGCCTTCCTTTTTAGCGAACTCAGCAGCAAGTAACCCGATTACTCCACCACCTACTATTAAAACTTTGTCTCCTACCATTATGTCAGCAAGTTTTACTGCATGTAAACTAACTGCAGCTGGTTCAACCATAGCTGCTTCTTCGTCTGTTACTTCTTCTGGTATTAACCTAGCCATATTTGAGTAGCAACTAGAGTATTCAGAATATGCTCCACTGTCTTCCAAACTAAGCCCCGTTGCGTGAGTCCAAGTATTCATGCAGTACTGTGGATTTCCACTTTTACAAACATCACATCTTCCACATGGACTAAGTGGTAAAGCAGTAATCCTGTCTCCCACTTTCAAATCACTTCTGTCTCCAGGGTCTACAACAACTCCAGAAAACTCATGTCCCATAACAAGACCTTTTGGTTCGCCATTTACAAAATAATGTAAATCACTTCCACAAATACCACATTTACTAACTTTAAATACAACCTTATCTTTTCTCTTTTCCGGACAACTTCTTTCTTCCAATTTAAATGATTTTACCCCATTTATACTTACACATTTCATTTAAAATTCCTCCCTATTATTATAATAACACTTTTTAATTTTTCTTAACCATCAAAATAATAAGGTTTACTTTTATTTTACAAGAAATAATCATAAGTAATGCGTATTTGCACATACCTTAAGAAATTTAATCTTTAGGTGGAAAAATATTTAAGTTTCCATTTAAGATATCTTTAAAATAATTTAATATTCTATTAAAGAAATTACTTTTTAACACATTCTCATTTACTATCACATTATAAGAAATCTCTTCATTGTTAACACTTAATTTTAAAGTACCAACTTTGTCCCCTTTCTTAAGT
>CAVITD010000047.1:0-1876 GCA_963645645.1 uncultured Eubacteriales bacterium | reverse complement strand
CTTAAGTGGTGCCTTAGTATTAGTTAAATCTATAGTGTATTTATAATCAATATTTCTCACATCATTTGGTACAACCACAGTAGCGTCTTTTTCTAAATAATAATTAACTTTTCTCTTTTTAGAATTATCAACAAACATAGTACCTAACTTTTTATCACTCTTTAAAATAGTATCTTTATAAAACATACTGTAAGCATACTCCATCATATTAATTGTATCAGTATTCCTGTCTTCCTTTGTAGGAGCTTTCATAGTAACAGTAATAAGTCTCATATCATTTCTTTTCATTGACCCAGTTAAACAGTATCCAGCATTATCAGTAAACCCAGTTTTAAGTCCATCTAACCCACTATAAAATTTAATTAATTTATTAGTATTAACGAGCCATAAACTTTTCCCATTCGCGTGTGTTATAGTAGTTTCATAAGTACTTGTTAACTTTAGAATTTCTTCATGCTTAGTTATTAATTCTCTTGCAATAATAGCTAAATCTCTTGCAGTAGTTAAGTGCCCTTCTTCGTCTAGTCCATGTGGATTTTTAAAAGTTGTATTTTTAGCCCCCAATTCTTTTGCTCGTTTGTTCATCATATTAACAAAGTTTTCTTCAGTTCCACCTATCTTTTCAGCCATAGCCACACTTGCATCATTAGCACTTCCTACAGCAATTGCAGTTAGTAGTGTACTCACCTTAGATGTTGTGTTTTCTTCTAAATATGCTTGACTTCCACCCATTCCACTAGCATTCTTACTTATATTAACCTCGTCATCCATACTAAGCCTACCATCATCAATTGCGTCCATTATTAAAAGCATAGTCATTATTTTAGTCATAGATGCAGGAGCTTTAGGAGTATCCGCGTCTTTCTCATAAAGAACTTTTCCAGTACTCACTTCCATTATAATTCCACTTTCACTCTTAATAGATATTCCACTTTCTTCTGCTTTTAAAACAGGCATTAAAACTAAACCACACAATATTAAAACAATAATCTTTTTCATTATACACCTCTAATTAAAGGTATTCAAAAACATAAAAAAAAGACATAAATTTTATAATTCTATGTCACTAACAATATAACCTTTTCTATATAAGTGATTCTTAATCTGCCACTTTAAAGCATCTCCTTCATATTTCTTAGAATACTTATTATATGCTTTTTCCATTTCTTTTTTCATTGCTTCACTATCATTTTTAGTTAATTTAGAAAGAACTTCATTAATCATATCTTTGTCATATCCCATCATAGCTAAATCTACATTTAATTTATTCTTTATCATAAACAAACTCTTATTTTTAAGTGAAACCATTTTCTTATCAACAATTTTCTCCAACTTAGAACGCCAAATATCTTCACTTACAGTATTTAAATACTCATTTATTTCCTCTTCATCTATTCCTAAATTAACAAGTTCTTTTTTAATTTTATAAGGTCCAGAATTACCTAGATTAACTTTATCATTAACATACGCTTCAACATAACTTTTCACATTAAGTAAGTTAACACTCTCTAACTTTTTGATAGTCTCATCTATTACTTCCTTATTAAAACCCTTATCTTCTAAATACTTAATAACTTCTTTCTTAGTTCTAAGTTTCTTCTCAATAAAACTTAAAGATAAATCATACGCTTCATAATAAATATTTTCATTCATTACTTTTTCTAGAATTTCCAAAGTAATATCTTTATTATAAAGTAAATTATTTTTAAGTATTACATCTTCATATAACACAAGTTCACTTGTATCTGTTGTGAGTTTATATCTACCTCTAGATATTTTCTTATACTTTAATATCTTCATATTTCCTCACAATTATTCTTTAATCTTGATTAGACCTTTTTCTAATTCTTCCAAACTTCTTCCAATTTCTTTTTTT
>CAVITD010000046.1:0-4985 GCA_963645645.1 uncultured Eubacteriales bacterium | reverse complement strand
ATATAATATATCTTCCTTTATATTTTTTATTTTCTTTAATTTGATAAGCATATACTTTTTTTAATCTGCCCATTTTTACCTCCAAAAACAAAGATTTTTTATTAATTTAATGTTTTTCTTTTTCTTTTATCATAGTAAATGATATTTTGTCGCCTTTATCATCTATGATTTGTTTTAGGTTGTCTATAGTAAGTTTTGCGACTTCGTCATTTAGAAATATTAGTTCTTTATAGAATATTCCATCTACTTTTGTTTCGTTTTTAAGTAGCATTCTTTTGTATGTATTTAAATCAGCTGTATACTGTTTTTCATCAGCTATTTCATATGCAGCTTTTATCTAGTTTAAACTTTCTAGCATGGTTAACCCCCTTAACTGGCATAATTATACCATATCTGGTACATAAAAAAATCAAATTAAAAGAAGACTATCTATCGCCTTCTTCTAACATTGTTCTTATGAATACTGCATAGCCTTTAACTACGTCGTCTACTAGTACGTGAGTTACTGCACCTATAATTTTGTCGTTTTGGACAATTGGACTACCACTCATACCTTGTACAATACCGCCTGTAGTAGAAAGTAAATTATTATCTGTTACAGTAAAACTTATACTTTTGTTAGTAGATATTTCACTTTTATTTAATTTTGTAATTGTTATTTCATAAGGAAGTACAGTACTATCGTTTATCGTTGTATAGATAGTTGCTTTGCCGAGCTCGATTTCGTCCCATTTTGCAACACTTAATAGTTTATTATTTGGTAAAGTGCTTTTGTATGAACCAAATATTCCTACACTTGAGTTTTTATTTACTATACCAAGTGAGTTATTATAGTCAATTCTAGCGTTCTTACTTCCTACTCTTCCATTAGTACTTCTATCTATTCCACTTACTGTTGAACTATATAGTTTTCCGTCCTTTACTTCTATCTTATTGTTTGAGTCAACACTTGTTAATTCGTGACCTAAAAGACCAGTTATTTTTGTATTAGGGTCTATGTATGTAATCGTGCCTATACCTGTTATTTTTTCTTTTATATAAAGTCCAGTTTTGTATACACTGTCTTCTTTAACTAAAGACATGGTAGTTTCTTTTTCTTTGTTGTTTCTTTTAATTAAGACGTTTACTTTACCATCTTTTATATTTTTGTCTATTATGTCAGTCATTTCTTTAATTGAGTTAACTGGGTAACCTTCTATTTCAAGTATTATGTCTCCCACGTTTAAGGTTTCACTACCAATATATCTATTATCTACTTTATAGAAACCGACTACTATAACGCCTTTAGAATATGCTTCAATTCCTACGTTTTGCCCACCTAGTAAGACTTGTTCACTGTAAGCGTGCAGGTTTGCTGGTAAGATTAATACCATTAATAGTAAAAATATTTTCTTCATATATACACCTCTAGTTATAGTGTAACCTTTAATATAAAGAAAAACCTACCAATTATTTACATGGTAGTTATTGTTAAATAAATTTTTAACTCTAGTATATTCTTTATCTGTTTTAATATTTTCTTGGTAATAATGTAATTCATTCATAACTTCGTTATATAATTCGTCAGTTAAATATCCAACTGGCATATAGTTTTTAATTTCAGATTTATAGATGTTCTTTAAATCAATATAGCAAATATTTCTTTTAAATCTATTAGTTTTATTTTTATATATTTTATAAAATTGATTAAAATGAGTTTTCTTATAACTACTAGTTATAACTAAATAATAAAAGTACTCTTTTTCTACTTTAATAACTAGAACTGGATGTCCATAGATAGATGCATCTAATATTCCATCTTTAAATCTGATATTTTTAAGCATAAGTATATCTTTTTCTTCAAAAAACATAATATCCCCCATAATAAATTTATTCTGTTTTAAAGTCTTTTAATGAACCATCTTCTGTTAAAACTTTATTTACTGTTTCAGTGGCACTCGCTAACTTTTGGTTACAGAACTTAACTAATTCCATAGCTTCAGTGTATTTTTTTACCATATCGTCTAGTGGAACTTCTCCTTTTTCTAGTTCACGAATGATGTTTTCAAGTTTTAAAAGTGAGTCTTCAAATGTGATTTCTTTTTCCATGTTTTACCTCCTATTTAACTTCACTCATGATGTTTCCATCACTTAATTTTGTAGTTAATATTGTACCTTTAGTTACTTCTTTAATGCTTTTTACGATTTTACCATCTATTAAAGTTAAAGAGTATCCTTTTTTAAGTATATTTTCTGGGTTTAATAAGTTTAGTTTAGCTTCAATTGTTTCTAATTTAGTTTTTTCTTTATCTAGTTTGTTAATAATATTTGGACTAATGTTTTTACTTAAGTTGTTTAAGTAAGTCACTTCTTTATCAAGTTTATACTTCATTAAAGAAGTAAGTCTTTCTAGTATGTTATCTAGTTTTTGTTCTTCTACTTCATACATACTAAGTGGGTTCTTTAGTATGTAGTTATTTTCTAGTTTTTTTATTTCTTTTATATAGTTTGTTATTTTAGAATTAATTACGCTTTTAATTCTAGGTTGATAGTCGCCTAGATATTTAAGAATTTCTAGTTTAGAAGGGACTACTAACTCTGCTGCACCTGTGGGTGTGGGTGCCCTTAAATCTGCTACAAAGTCACAAATTGTGTAGTCTATCTCGTGACCCACAGCGCTTACTATTGGTTTATCAGAATTATATACAGCACGTGCAACTACTTCTTCGTTGAATGCCCATAAGTCTTCAATAGATCCTCCACCTCTACCTAAGATAATTACGTCTACGTCAGACATATTCGCTTCCATAATCATTTTAACAATGTTTTCTTTTGCGCCTACTCCTTGTACAAGTGTTGGGAAAAGTATTATCTCGCAAAGTGGAAAACGTCTGTTAATTGTACTAATTATGTCTTTAACAGCTGCACCAGTTGATGCAGTGATTACGCCTACTTTCTTTGGAATTCTAGGTAATTTCTTTTTATGACTAGCGTCAAATAGTCCTTCACTTGCAAGTTTTTTCTTTAACTCTTCAAATAATATATAAAGATTACCCACTCCGTCTTCTTTCATAGATGTAACTGTTATTTGGTAACTACCACCTTGTGGAAATACTGATACTTTACCCCTTACTTCTACGTTCATTCCATCTTTTGGAATAAAGTTAAGTCCTAAACTTTTATAGTTAAACATTACTGCATTTATTTTAGAGTTTTCGTCTTTAAGTGAAAAATAAAGGTGACCTCTTGTATGAAACTTCAAGTTACTTATTTCACCTTTAACAGTAACGTTTCTTAGGTATACATCAGTATCTACTACATTCTTTATATATAAATTTATGTCTGTTACACTAAGAACATTATTCATCTTTGACCTCGTTATTTAGTATTTTATCTAGTACTGCGTTTAACATATTTGTTACTTTTTCGTCACTATATTTTTTAGATAAAACAATGCCTTCGTTTATGCTTACTACGTGTGGTGTTTTAGTAAATAGTAATTCATAAACGCTCATTCTAAATATAGCTTGATCAATATTTCCAAGTCTTTTCATTGTCCACCCGTCTAGGTATTTATCTATAATACTATCTATTAAGTTCTCGTTATCTAGTACTCCAGTAACAATATCTTTTACAAATTTATTGTTCTCTTTATCATTTTCTTTTAATACATCTTCTACAGTATAGTCCATATTATCTTTTCTATATATATTTATTTGATATAGACAAGTCATTATTCTTTCTCTTAATTCACTTCTTGTTACTTTCATACTTCTTTACTCCTATCTTTTTAAAACTTTTGACTCTGTAAAGTAAGACATCAATACTTCTTTTTCGCTTGGGTCTACTTTGATTAAGTCAAAATCATACTTTAAATATTCTTCGTTTACTTCGCTATTATCATATATGCTATATTTATATTTTTCTTTTCTTTTTTCGTTATAGTTAACGATTATTAAGTCACTTTTTAAATAGCTAGTTATCACGTCATGTATTAAATGTACGGATACTTCTCCACTTATATGTGTTACTTCTTTATAGTAAGCAACACTACTTAATTCTTGGTTACTTAATGTTATGTATTTCATGTTTTCCCCCTTTAATAATTATATTATATTTTCTCTAAGTCTTCAAGTACTTGTTTAAAGTTTTTTGCTTCAATTAGCTTGATTTTGTAGTTATATTTATCTACTATGCTTTTTGCTTCTTTATAGTTATCTGTTGGTACAATAAATACATCAGCTTTATTTTTTACTGCACCCATAATTTTATATTTAACTCCTGCGATTTCTCCAACATTTCCGTCCATATCAATAGTGCCGGTTCCTGCGATAGTTAGTCCTTTTGTTATATCAGTCTTAGTTAGTTGGTTATATATTTCAAGAGCGCTCATCAAGCCTCCAGAAGAACCACTTTCATTGTTTTTGTATTTGAATACTACATTTTTATCTGTTGTGACTTCTAAGACACTAGTTAAGTATATTCCAATAAGTTTGTTCCCGTCACTTTCATAAACTTTACCTGTTTTGGTAGTCTCTTTATTATTTCTAATTACTGTAAAAGTTACTGTATCTCCTACATTTTTTCCCTTTATTAACTTTTTAAAGCTAGCAAAATCAGTAACGACTTCCTCATCTACCTTTTTTATAATGTCTCCCACTTTTAAGTTTGTAGTAGCGTCATTAAATACATAATACACGGTTAAGTCATTTTTTACTATTTCATAGTCCATGTTTGCAGCTTTAAAAGCTGTTATAGTCGCGTTTCCATTAACACTATTTAAGTCAATTTTACCACGGGCTAGAATATCTTCGTAATTTTCGTCTTCAATACGGTTATCATCCATGCTCACTAAATCCCATGAAGGTATAATGTAACTTAAAAGTATCATTGGAATAATTCCCTTTTTAGCATTAACATATGTTAAATTTAAACTTCCCTCGCTTTCATAAGGGTTATCCATTGAAATTCTTTTTTCTAAGTTACTTAACCCTCCTGGAGTATAT
>CAVITD010000045.1:7310-10978 GCA_963645645.1 uncultured Eubacteriales bacterium | reverse complement strand
GATGTATACTTCAAAAAGATAAATTAAATGGCGCACTTTGTTATGACAAAGTAATAATTGATAAAAATACAAATGAAGTAGTAAAAGTACTTGTTAGAAATATGCCTAATGTAGTCTGTGAAGTGAGAATGACTCCAGAAGGTTTTAAATATTTATATCCAGTTAACACAAATAATAACTTGAAAATAACTATTGGAACACAAAAAATGAAAAAATTAATTCCAGGTTCAAGAGTTCTTATAGAAGCAACAAACGAAATTTATGATAATATGTATGTAGGAAAATATATTAAAACAATAGGTTTTGTTAACGAACCAGATATAGACTTCAAAACAATTGCCTACAATTATGGTTTCAATTTAGAATTTCCTAAAGAAGTGTTAGAAGAATTAAAAAAAATTTCTCATGAAGTAACTTATGAAGACAAAATTGGAAGAGTAGATTTAACTGACGAAAGAGTTTTTACAATAGATGGAAAAGACTGTAAAGACATGGATGATGCAATAAGTATTCAAAGAAAAGAAGATGGTGGCTACATTCTAAAAGTACACATCGCGCATGTAAGCCATTATGTTAAATTCGGTAGTGCCACTTTTGAAGAAGCCGCTCGTCGTGGAAACAGTGTATATTTTCCAGAATCAGTTGTTGCAATGCTTCCAGAAAGACTATCTAATGACTTATGTAGTTTAAACCCAAATGTTGAAAAATTAACAAGAACTGTTGAAATAGAATTAGATAAAAACGCTAAAGTAACAAGTTATAAAACATACCGTTCAGTTATAAAATCAAAATTAAAAATGAACTATGACGATGTACTTGATATAATAACAGGTAAAGAAGCAAAAAGTGAATACAAACCATTTGTTAACGACTTAATGATACTTAAAGAATTATCAGAAAAACTAACAAACATTAAAATTGAAAGAGGATATACTAGTTTTGATAGTGAAGAATTAAAATTCGTAATGGACGAACTAGGTAACACAAAAGAAATACTAGTTGAAAAAGATAACATCGCACATGAAATAATAGAAAACTGTATGATTTTACCTAACGAACTTGTAACACACTTATATCCAGGTTTTCCATTTGGCTTTAGAAATCATGAAATACCAAGTGCTTATAAAATGTATGATTTAATTGAGACATTAAAAGAACTAGGTTATCCAATTAAAAACTTAAAAAATATGAAACCTAACTTCTTAATACAAAGATTATTAAATGATTTTAAAGGTAAAGATGAATATGTAATTATTTCAAGAATTATATTAACTAGTCTAAAATTAGCATACTACGGAACTGAAAATAAAGGACACTTTGGTCTAGCACTTCAAAATGGTTATACTCACTACACTAGTCCAATTAGAAGATTAAATGATTTAATAATACACAATTTATTAGATATGTACGAAGATGGAACTTTAACAAAAGAAAAATTAATTGAAATTGATAATATGCTAGAAAAACTTTTAGAACACGCTTCTCGTATGGAAAGACAAGCAGAAAAAGCAGAATATGAAGCAGATAAATTACAAGTAATTAATTACTTAAAACAACGTATTGGCGAAGAACAAATCGCATACATAGAAAAGATAACACCTGAATATATTAAAGTAATCGTGCCAGGTTTAATGGATGGAATTATTAACTATGATAGCATGCCAGAAAGAACTTATATGTTACCATCTGGAAAACTAAAAGGTGTTGACACAGGAAGAGTATATAAACCAGGTCACAAAGTATTACTTACAATTAAAGATGCAACTTATGTAGATAAATCAATATATTATAACTTAGTAGACAACTTAACTTTAACAGAAAGTGATAGTAATAAACTAACTAGAAAATTATAGGAGTATTTATGAATAACGAAAAAAGAATATTTGCAAGTGGTTTAAGCTTTGATAAACTATTTATTATATTTGTAATTGGTTGCCTATTTGGTAACTATTATGAAATGATACTTAATTTAGTAAGACACTACTTAAGGGATGGCACAATATTTTGGGAAGTAAGACGCGGGGTCATTTATGGCCCTTTTAGTCCTGTTTATGGCTTGGGTGCTGTTTTAATGACAAAACTTCTAGCAGGAAAAAATGATAAATGGTATATAACACTTACAAAAGGTGCTTTACTAGGTGGGTCTTTTGAATACTTAACAAGTTTCTTACAAGAAACATTTACTGGTACAACTAGTTGGAACTACTCTAAAAAAATACTAGACATAAATGGAAGAACTACAATACCTATTATGATCTTATGGGGTATACTTTGTGTAATATTCATACACTTAATCTATCCTTGGCTTTCAAAAAAAATAGAAAGTATTCCATATAACATTGGAAAACCAATTCTAATAGCATTTATTATATTCTTATCTCTTGATATGTTTATATCTTTTACAGCCGTAATAAGGCAGTCCTTAAGAAGAGAAGGATACCCAGCGTGCACACATTTAGGAGAATTTTATGATAAAGTTTATACAGACGAAAGACTAAAAAAAGCATACCCAAACATGAAAGTGAGAAGTAAAAAATGATAAGTAATATATTTATAATAATTGGTGTAACTTTGTTTATATCAAAGTTTATACTACCCATATTTAATAAAAATAAACCTACAAAAATAAATGTTAATAACCCAAACTACTGCATTCTAGTACCTGCAAGAAACGAGTCACGCGTAATTGAAGACTTACTACTAAGTATAAAAGCACAAACACAAAAAGTACCCTTTGAAAATGTATATATTATTGTAGAAGACAAAAGTGATCCTACTACAGAAATTGCTAAAAAATATAATGCAAATATAATCATAAGACAGAAACTAGAACTAAAAAGAAAAGGATATGCTCTAATGGAAGCAATAGAAAGTATCACAAAAACAAAGAGTTACGACGCATACTTTATATTTGATGCAGACAACATATTAGATAAAAACTATATTAGAGAAATGAACAAATCATTTATGAATGGTTATGACATAGGAATTGGTTATAGACTAATCAAAAACAAAACAAACAGTATTGCCACCTCTAGCCATTTAATATTCACACTAGTAAACGAACTATCTAATAAAAATAGAAGTAAACATAACATAAACTGTAACTGTTCTGGAACTGGATTTTATATAACAGGAAAACTTATTAACAAACTAAAAACTTATCCATTTCACTCACTTACTGAAGACTACGAAATTTCACTGTATGCCTGCGCTAACAACCTAACAACAACATATAATAGACTTGCTTTATTTTATGATGAACAACCAACAAACTATAAAACATATTTAAAACAAAGAACAAGATGGGTAAGCGGTTACTTTGAAGCAAGAAAAAAATACAGAAAAAAATTATTAAAGAATATTAACTTTAAAAACAAAAACTCTATTTCAAACTATAACTCATTTATAGGTATATATGACTTAATATTCCTACTTATCGGCTTAATACTTAAAATGCTAAACCATCCACTTTTAATACCGTTAATAATTTACCTAGTTCTTATGTTACTAACAATTTATCTAATACATATAGAAAAAAACTTTAAACTAAACACTTCACTTTATATAAAAACTATACTAATGCACCCACTACTTCTACTTAGTTACATACTTTGTTTAATGAAAGTACTAACAAGCAAAGAAATAACATGGGATGCTATAGAACA
>CAVITD010000045.1:0-7197 GCA_963645645.1 uncultured Eubacteriales bacterium | reverse complement strand
TTAAATAAATAAGTCTCTTTTTTAACTTAAAATTAACAAAAAACAACTCCTAATATCTTGTCTAAACTTAAATTTTATTTTATACTTAATATAGGTGATACACATGAAAAAACAAAAAAACATATTACAAAAACTAGTTACATCTATAAACTACATTTTTGTTAACATATATTTTATAATCATATACACATTGTTAATTAATACTAGACTAATTATTACAAACACATTCACTAGTTACATAGTTTATTTTATTCTAGTACTATTCCTAATCATTGGTATAATTAAATATATAAAATTCATTAAAATAAAAGATGAACCAAACGAAGTAAGTAAGTACTACTTATCTTTCTTTAAAAAAGAATACTTAAAAACTAATAAACACTACATAACTTACTCACTTTCATTAATTGTACTAATAATATTACTTAAACTCCCAAATAGTTATGGCTCATTCTACTTATGGATATTCTTAATAATTCTTGTAGTAACCCTATTCATTAGAAACATAACACTAAAACTAAATTTTAAAAAAATAAACATAATAACAAATAACACAAAAGACCCTGAGCCAACTAAAAAGCAAAGAATAATTTCGGGCTTAAAATATCTAATAATATATCTAACTATTGCCTCCCTTTCAACATACCTATTTTGTAAAATCAACAATGCTCCAAATGCCTGGTACATAATCGCAGGTTTATTCTTAATTCTATTTATAATGAAACTACAATTTAATAACCCACTCAGCAAATACTACTTACTGAAAAAGAAAATGTTAACAAATTATTTTTACAATATATTTCTAACAATATTTATGGTATCACTAATTTATGTAGAAATGATTATAGGCACATATGAATTAAGAGACTACATATTTAATGTTGATAAATTGCCTACTAAAGATTTAAAAATAGAATTCTCTGATAATATGTACAAGATATATAAAGGTGATACTGACTTTAAAATACTTCAAATAAGTGATACTCATATAGGTGGAAGTGTTGTAACAAAAACAAAAGATTTAAAAGCTTTAGACGCGATAAGAAGACTTGTAGAATATACTAACCCAGATTTAATAATTGTAACTGGAGACTTAGTTTACCCTACACCTATTCAAACATTTGGACTAAATAACCAAACTGCAATGTATCAGTTAACACTATTCTTTAACAACTTAGGTGTCCCTTGGACCTTCACTTACGGTAACCACGAAACAGAATTTTACGCTCTTAAAAATGTGAATGATTTAAACAACCTAGTCTTATATGGTGCCAGCAAAATGTATAATAACAAAAATAGTTTACTATACTATAATGCAAACAACTTTATTCATGGAAGAAGTAACATGATTTTTGAAATCATAAACCCAGACAAAACAATTAATCAAGTGCTATATCTATTAGATAGTGGAGACTATTATTCTAGAAAATTAAATGATTACGATTACATAAGAGACGACCAAGTTGAGTGGTACAAGAGTACTTTAACAAAAATAGGTATTAATAATAGTTCAATGATATTCTTCCATATGCCTTTAGTTGAAACCGAAGTTGCCATTAACAAATATTTAAACCATGACAAAGATGTAAAATACTATTTTGGAAAATTTAATGAACCTGTATGTGCTTCAAAATATCAGTCAAAACTATTCGAAACAGCCGTAAGTCTTGGTAGCACTAAAGCAATGTTTTATGGTCATGATCACACTAATAACATATCTCTTGAATACAAAGGAATAAGGTTAACTTACGATTTAAGCATAGACTACCTAGCAACAATAGGAATAGAAAATAAAACTCAATATAGAGGTGCAACATTAATAACTTTAAAAGATAACAGCAACTTTGATATAGAACAAATAAAACTAACTGACACATACTAAAAACGCAGGACTTTTCCTGCATTTTTCTTTCTAAATATAATCTAGTAATAAAAAATACAAGTTTTTACCACGACTTTTTAAAATTCACTAAAAAAACAGACAAAAGCCTATCTTTTCTTTACTCCAATTCTCTCTCCACACTTAACTCTAGTCTCAATATTTCTAACTGAATTATTAAGAATATCCTTATCTATATCAATAACATCTTTTTTAATAAGTAACACAATAGTACTTCCACCAAACAAGAACATTCCCTTTTCTTCTCCCTTTTTAAACTCATAATTATCATGCTTATTCTTAATCTTTCCAACAAGTGTTGCTCCTACTTCAACCTCTACAATATCCCCAAAATTCTTAGTATGAAGTGTAGTATACTCTCTACTATTTCTCTTAAATACCTTACACTTTCTATAAGCAATTGGTCTAACTGTATTTAAAACACCTCTTACAAAATAATTATCCCCCTGACTTCCATCATCAACATAATGATACCTATGATAATCATCTTTGCATAACCTAAACACAAGTGCTTTACCATCAATATAATCTTTATAAATCTCATCTTCATTAAGTAAATCTCTTACACTATAAAAAGAATTCTTAATTTCAAAACAAGAGTACTCATTAACATCATAAACAGTTAGTTTCGCATCACTAGGACTTATAAAAACATCTTTATCTTTAACAAAATCAATATTCTTTTTCTTTCTAACAAAAAACGAATTAAAACTTTTATACTTAACATCCTCATAAATACTCATATCTATTTTATTCTTCTTAATAAAAGGTTTAATAAAAATCTTAGATAATCTACCACTCAAAATCAAACCAATTAATTTAGAAATCAAAGGCAAACTTAAAAACTTAATAATAAATCTACCAACAACATTCCCATAAAGAAAATTAACTAGCTTACCTTCTTTATCATAATCTAAATTATCTTCTCTATCTTTAATCATATACAACATAATTAATACCTACTTCTCATTAAATTCTTCTAAATTAGTAAATAATTTTACTATATTCTTTTTAGGCACAAGCATATACATTTCCTTATTAATAGTAAAAGTAAACTCATTTGTATCATGCTTATACTCTTCTCCATCAAGTACCCAACTACCTGGATTCTTTTTAAACTTAATCTTAAAATTATTAGTTTTATAGTACTCTAACCCTGGCATACTTTTTACTTCACCTGCAAGTATCTTAGTACCAAGTGCAATTAATTCTACTTTAGTTTTAGCACTAATCATAAGTACCTCAAACATATCATCATCCAGTTTTACATCATTATAAATATGACTTATTCCACCCATTCTACTAGTATTAGTTACAAACACAAATGAATAAGTTCCACTCTTCTTAACACCGTCTACTTCATAATCTAAATCAAATAATTTAACTTTACCAGTAAATTCATGAAGTGCATTAAAAATATAAGCAAGTCTTCCATACTTTTTCTTATACACTCTTGGAGTATTATAGCTAACATCAACATAACTTCCAATACAAGCAACATAAACAAATGGAGTATCATTAATCATACAAATATCAACATTCTTCTTTACTCCACTTACAAGCATCTGAGCATTAATTATCATGTTTTTAGTATAACCATACATAGTACCAACATCATTCATAGTACCAACAGGAAGCTGAGCCATAACAAGCTTATTCTTTCTCATTAAATTACCTGTTATACCCTCATTTAAAGTACCATCTCCTCCAGCACATATAACTAAATCAACATCATCTTCTAACTCACTAACTATTCTAGTTGCATCTTTTGCAGCTTTAGTTGGACACATAATAGTCTCATACTCATTAACTTTCATAATATCGGGAAGCTCTTTAAGATTCTTCTTATCAACAGGTCTTCCACTTTCAGGATTATATATAACTACACATTTTTTCATATTAAACGCCTCATAGATATTGTACCAAATTCCTAACTAAAAGTCTATACAAAGAAAAAGAAACAATATCGTTATTTTAAGCAAAAAACAAGCGTATTTTACATTTTGAGAAAAAATCATTTTACATTTTGAGAAAAAATCGTTTTACATTTTGAGAAAAAATCATTTTACATTTTGAGAAAAATCTGTTTTACATTTTGAGAAAAAAGAAAGCCTTAACTTAAAACTTTCTTAATACTATTTATAATATCATTAATATTTAATTCATCACTAATAACCATATCAACATAATCTATATCTCCTTCATTACCAATAACCATAATTTTAATATTACTAGATATATCTTCTTTTATAACTCTAACTAATTCCTCTACTCTTATATCACTAATGTATTTATCAACAATTACAATATCATAATCTTTCTTTTTTAATTCTTTTAAAGCATCTACTCCATTACTAAAATCATCCACATTTACTTCATACTTCATAATACTATTCTTTAAAAATGCTCTAATCATATTACTACTATGTATAATCATTAAATTAATACTACTTAACTCTAACTTAGTACTAGTATCCACTAAACTCTCATGAAGAACTACTTTAAACTCACTTCCCTTACCTAGTTCTGAAGTAACACTTATATTTCCACCAAGAATATTAACTAAATTTTTAGTAATAAACAAGCCTAAACCTAAACCTAGAGTATCACTATTCTTTTCTAACTTACCAAACTTATTAAATATTAAGTCAATATTCTCTTCACTAATTCCCTTACCAGTATCCTTTACTATTATTTCAATATCACACTTATCTTTCTTAACACTACTACTTACACTAACTTCTATCTTACCCTTATCAGTATACTTAATAGCATTACTAAGTAAATTACTAACTATCTGTTTAACTTTATCTTTGTCTCCATAAACAACATCAGGTAACTCACCATAATTACTTACAATTTCTACATCTTTATTTGTAAGTCTCTTTCTATTTAAATTAACTAAATCTTCTATAATCTCTTTAGGATTATACCCACTTATTAAAATATCTACATTTCCACTTTCAATTTGAGAAACATTAATTATTCCATTACAAACATCTAACAAACTATTTGTAGAATTAACTAAATCATTAAGAACATCCTTATTTTCTTCACTCAAATTATCTTCCATTTCTAAAACACTTGCACATCCTATAATCTGGTTCATTGGCGTTCTAATTTCATGAGACATACTCCTTAAAAATTCACTCTTAACTGAGTTAGCATTTTCTAAATTGTCTTTAGCTAGCTCTAGTTCATTTATCAACTTAATATCAGGATTTTCTATAGTAAAATACATTATAAAATTATCTATCGTTAACCCAATAGAAATAATTATCAAATAAGGATTAACTGAAAACAATATAGCAATTAAAATAGCAGTAAAAATAATCACAAAAACTGGTAAATGTTTTATATTAATCTTCTTTAAGTTAAATAAAACAATTAACAAAGAAACTAAAATATAAAGCAAACAGAATATAATTGATAAAGTAACCGCTTCTCCTTGTGCAGTTTGATGTATACTATCTTTAATAATTAAGTCAATTTTAGAATTAAAAACTATTGCAAACATTATAATATCCAAAACTATAACAGATGTACTAACCTTTTTTAATAAACTCTTAAAGCTTTTTCTTTCTTTATAAGTTATAACAAAAATATATAACATTAATGAAGAAGACCAAATAATTAAAAACACATAATCAAGTTTGTTTAATAAAGAAACTAAACCAACATTATAATTAGTATAATAATTATAAAACAAAAGAGATACTAAAGCACTATCCATTAAAATAGAAAAAATCATTAAAATATAAATACTATTTTCTAATAAATGCACTCTTTTCTTAGAAAAATAAATAACAAGCAAAACAAATGAAAGCAAAAACGCTGTCACTGGTAAATACAAATTTGGCACACTACCACTCCCTCTAACGTATCCTAAGTATATAACATAATAACGAATTTTACAAGAAAAAAACACTATTTTTTTAGTGTTTTACAAAATACTTCTTCTTCATTAACTACAAGTTTATCAGTGCATTCTGTTGTTTTCTCAGGTTCTAAGTAAAAGTATGGAGTGGCTTTAATAGTTTCTTCTAAATATTTATCCCACTCTTCATATATTGAATAAGAACACTCTTTAAAAGTATTATCAGGATGTTTATTAATCATATCAAATTTTTCAGTAGCCATAATATCTCTAATTCTTTCAGTAACTACTTCTTTTTCTATAGTAGTCATTCTCTGTAAATAATTTATAACTGCTTTTAATACATGTTCATTTTCTTCAGTAAGAACACATTTTAAATCACTTACCACTTTTAAACACATACTACTTATTTGATTTAATAAATTATTAAAATCACTTTCATTCTGTTTACTATTTAATTCACTAACTACATTTTTAATATTAACTAATTCATTTTTAATACTTAAATATTGAACACCATCAAAAATCAATATATCATTTGCTTTATTAATATACTTATTTAATTTCTTAACAATTAAATCTACATCTTCTAAAGTAACATCATTAACATCAATTCCATCTAACATTCTTGAATAACACTTATTACCAACTTTATAAGTTATTATAGGTACAACTAAAGCATTATTTTCTTTAGCAATTTCATAAAATCCCCAATGCAAGTTATACATTAATTTATTAGGTGATAAATTCCAAGTTGCTTCAGGAAATATTAAAATATTATTACCATACTCTATTACCTTATTCATCTTACTTTTCATAGCATTTCTGCTTTCTTTATCATATCTATCAACTAATTGAGAACCATATAACCATAAAAAGAAACCATCCAAAGTATTATAAAATAAGTCAATATTTCCAACTACAAAATACGCATTACATTTAGCAGTCAAAACAGTATTAACAGCATCATCCTTAAATGAATGAGAGGCAATATATATAACTGGTCTATCACTTCCTTTAAATTCTTTCTTTTCAATTTCTAGTTTTAACTTACTATTTAAGGCTAATACTTTCCACAATAATGGTCTAATCTTATTTCTAACCATTACTCCATTCTTAGATATAGTATTTTCTGGATTATTATCACTCATATACTTCAAAAAACTATTATTCATAATTTCCCCCCTTAATAAAAAGTGTACTTATTATAGCACACTTTAACTTATTATGCAAATTATAAGTTTTTAGTTAACTTTAAATTTTCCACTACACCAGTACCCATATCCAATGAAACATCCGCATCTAGTATTTCATTATATTTTCTGTTATGTGAAATACTTATAATAGTGCCCTCGTAACTCCCAATTAGTTCATAGATTAAAAGAATTGCTTCTTTATCAAGATGATTAGTAACTTCATC
>CAVITD010000044.1:0-9942 GCA_963645645.1 uncultured Eubacteriales bacterium | reverse complement strand
GTATAGAAGAGGTTATATTATGAATGAAGAATATTATAAAAAGGGTTTAACAAGTAGTGAAGTAAACGAAAGAATAGAAAAAAACTTGGTAAACTATGATGATGTGCCACCAACAAAGACTATTCCTAGAATTTTAAGAGATAACTTTTTTACATATTTTAACTTTATTAATACTATATTGGGTGTCTTAATTATAATCGCAGGCATAGTTGGAGGAGAACTTTTTGAGAGTATTAAAAACTGTACTTTTATGGGAGTTATTTTATTTAATAGTATTATCAGTACTATACAAGAGATTATTTCTAAAAAGACAATAGATAAATTAAGTGTACTAGCAAGTTCTAAAGTAACGGCTATTAGGGATGGCTCGATAAAAGAACTTATGCTAAATGAAATAGTGATGGATGATGTGTTAAAATTAGACGCTGGAGACCAAGTAGTGTGTGATGCGGTTATAATAAATGGGAATGCTGAAGTAAATGAAAGCTTTATTACTGGTGAAGTAGATGCGATTTCTAAAAAAGAAGGAGAGAATATTTTATCAGGAAGTTTTATAGTAAGTGGAGAAGTGTACGCTAAAGTTGCTCATATTGGAAAAGAAAACTACATATCTAAAATAAGTGCAGAAGCTAAATATAATAAGAAAGTAAACTCTGTAATAATGGGGTCGTTTGAAAGTATTTTGAAAGTTTTATCAGTTGTAATTGTGCCTGTTGGTATAGTTCTTATGTATAATCAAATGGGTGTTACAAATGGGAATTTTACTAGTTCTATATTTAATACAGTAGGTGCTTTAATTGGAATGATACCTGATGGGCTTTTACTTCTTACAAGTTCAGTCATGGCTGTTAGTGTTATTCGTCTTGCTAGAGTAAATGTGCTAGTTCAGCAACTATACTGTATAGAAACTCTTGCAAGGGTTGATGTGATATGTCTTGATAAAACTGGTACTATTACAGTGGGAGAGATGGAAGTAATAGATGTTATACCAAGTGATGGGGTAAGTAAAGAAGATATGGATGAAGCATTAAGCAATATTGCATATGCTTTTAATAATAGTAATGGAACGATGGAAGCGATAAAAAAGCATTACAAAGAAAAAGGCGAGTGGACAGTTAAAGAAAGACTAGAGTTTTCTTCAAGTAGAAAGTTTAGTGGTGTGTCTTTTTATGAGCATGGCATTTACTTTATGGGGGCTAGTGAATTTGTTTTAAAAAGTGAAATAGTGAATTATACTAGTGAAATAGATAAATATATTGATTATAGAGTTCTAGTGGTTGCTAAAAGTATGGAAAGTGATTTAGATAATCCAGAAAATGTTAAAGTAATTGGTTTTATTCTTTTGCAAGATAAGATTAGGGAAGAAGCGCCAGACACATTAAAGTACTTTAAAGAACAAGGTGTTAAAGTTAAAATAATAAGTGGAGACAACTTTAAAACAGTTACTTCTATTGCAAGACGTGCAGGACTTACTGATGCTTTAGGAATGGATGCGAGCTTGTTAACTGAAGATAATATCTTGGAAAATGTTAAAAAGTATGATGCTTTTGGTAGAGTTAAACCTGAACAAAAGAAAATGATAGTAGAGGCTCTTCAAAAAGAAGGACACGTTGTAGCAATGACAGGAGATGGGGTAAATGACGTTCTAGCACTTAAACAAAGTGACTGTAGTATTGCTGTTGCAAGTGGAACGGACGCTGCTAAAAATGTAAGCCAATTAGTGCTTTTAGACTCCAATTTTAGTAGTTTACCTAAGGTGGTGGCTGAAGGAAGAAGAACTATTAACAATGTTGAAAGAAGTGCAAGTTTATTATTAATTAAGACAATTTTTACATCAATATTAGTTGTTATTTGCTTATTTATGAAAAGTGAATACTTCTATTTACCAATACATTTAAGTTTAATTACATCTTGTACAATAAGTATTCCTTCATTTATTCTAGCACTTGAACCTAATAATGAAAGAGTTAAGGGTAACTTCATTTTGAAAGTGGTAAGTAAGAGTGTACCACCTGCTTTAACAGTTGTATTTAATGTAGTAATGATAGTGTTATTTAAAGACCATTTTAATATAGATGCTAATCTAGCAAGTACACTAATTGTAATAATGACAGGTACAACTGGATTTATATTCTTGTTTAGACTTTGTAAACCATTTAACACTTTAAGAGCAAGTTTGGTAACCTTCTTAATTGCCTTATTTATCTACATTTTGATATTCTGGTATGACTTCTTTGACTTATCACAAATCACATTTAATACAATACTTCTTTACATATTGTTTGCAATAGCAAGTGTCCACATATTTGATAGGTTAAACACTTTTGTAAAGTTTATTGTTGGTAAGTTTGATAAAGAAAGTGTTTGCTAGGCATATAAGCCTAGTTTTTCTTTACAGTTTGGTCTTAAGGTGTGATATAATTATGTAGGAGATGCGTATGAAAAAGATGTTTAAGTATTTAGTGTGTTTAATTATTATTGGTGTCTTAGTTGTTTTTGGAATAGATTTATATGTTGTTTATAGTACAAAGAGTATGATAGTAAGTGAGTATGATAGTTTAAATGATGTAGACTGTATACTTGTGTTGGGTGCGGGAGTTTATGACGGGGAACCTAGTCCTATGTTAAAGGATAGACTTGATACTGCTGTTATGCTTTTTAATGAAGGGGTAAGCGAGAAAATCGTTATGAGTGGAGACCATATGAATGAAAGTCATGATGAAGTAAACGTTATGAAAACGTATGCTGTGGATGAAGGAATTAATTCTAGTAGTATATTTATGTATCATGCTGGTATTTCTACTTATGATAGTATTTATAGAGTTAAAAATATTTTTAAGGCTAAAAAAGTTGTAATAGTAACACAGGAGTACCACCTTTATAGAGCACTTTATATTGCTAAAAGTCTAGGCCTAGAAAGTTACGGCTTTAGTGCTGATACTATTAGGTATAGTGGGCAATTTATGAGAGATGTTAGGGAAGTGCTCGCAAGAAATAAAGACTTTGTTAAGACAATTTTTAAACCTGAAAGTAAGTATTTAGGGGAAGTTATTCCAGTAAGTTCAGATGGGAATATTACTAATGATAAAGATATATACAAAAAATAAGCAGGCTAGTTTTGCTTGCTTTTAATATAGTTTTCTAGTTTTAGTTTTCTTGATTTTCTTTTAGTTTCGTCATTTATATTGTTGTTTGGGTTAATTATTCTTAAGCCATTTTCTAAAGCGTCATTATAGCCAAATGGTAATAAAAAGCCTGACTTGACATCATAAAATAGTCCTTCAATATTGTATTCAATACTTTTTAATAAATCGTCTGTACTCCATAAATCAATAGTAGTACCGTTATAATTAATCTTGTAACCACCTAACTTGTTAATAGTGTAGTTTAAGTTAAATCTTTCTATAAAAAGTTTTATTATTGTGTTAGTTTTATCTAAGACTACAAAGTCTAAATCTTTTGGAGTAGTGTTATTTTCTATGTCTCTTAGGGCGCCGCCTATTAAGAAAATAGGGGCTAAATAAGATATGCTTATTGCAATTGGGAACTTCTCTTTTATAAGTTTTTCTATTTCCATATTATAAAAATTATCCATAATATCCGCCTTCTTTGAGAGTATTTTATCATTACTTAAATGGTTTTTCAAGAGTTTAGTAATTTTTTTAAACAAATAGCAAACAATATATTGACAAACAAATATATCTGTGATATCATTAAACTACAAGTTGAGAAAATATTTTGACTTGAAAAAGTGAAATACCTAATGTAAAATAAGAAGAGAGATATTGGAGGAAATGAGTATGAAAAAATTATATATTGATTTTGATGGAGTAATATTAGATACGATACCTATATTATATAGTGATGCAAAAGCATCTGGTTTTGAAACTAATGATGCGAAGTTTTATGAAGGGTATGACTTTAGAAAAATATTAAAAGATGAGTATATTATTAATGACGCGGTGGAGTGTATAAATAAGTTAATTACAAGTAAATTATTTGATGTGAATATTCTAACACATTGTAATTCAATTAAAGAGGGTGCTGATAAGGTAAGATATATAAGAAAGCACTTTAAAGATATAACAGTGATTATATGTCCTAAAGAGATAAGTAAGACTAAAATGGTGCATACTGAAAATGCTATTTTAGTAGATGATTATGCTGGAAACTTAAGAGAATGGGAAAGTGAAGGGGGCATACCTGTTAGATTTTCAACTAAATTAAATGGAAAGGGATACAGAGTAATTGATAAGTTAGATGCTTTGATAGAAATGTTTGGTGAAGAAGTATGAAAATAATAAGAGAAATTTTAGAACCACTTGATAATAATTGTTATATTCTAGTAAATAATGGTTATGCTCTTGTGGTTGACCCAAGTAGTGAAGTGGAAAAAATAGAAGAAGTTTTAAAGGGACAAAATATTGAGTTAGTGGGTATTCTTGTAACACACTACCATTATGATCATGTAGGTGCATTAGATAGCTTAGTTAAAAAGTATAATGTTAATGTGTATGACTACAAAACTTTAGGAAAACAAAAAGTTAAAAACTTTAAGTTTGAAGTAATACCAACTAAAGGACATTCAAAAGACAGCGTATCATTTTACTTTAAAGAAAGTAATGATATGTTTGTAGGAGATTTTATATTCTATGGAACAATAGGAAGAACAGACTTAGAAGGTGGAGACGACGAAGAAATGGCATATAGTTTGAGTTCACTTAGAAAGATGGACGAGAAAATTAAATTATATCCAGGGCATGGGTTTACCACAACTCTTTTACATGAATTGGAGTGTAATCCTTACTTATGATAGCAAGTGTATTAATTGAACACAATGTTAAATCTTTAGATAAGACGTTTGATTATGTTGTACCTGAAAATTTGTCTAAAGATATATCAGTCGGGCATAAAGTACTAGTGCCTTTTGGTAGTCAGATAGTTGAAGGGTTTGTACTAAATTTAAGTAATAAATTTGATCCTAGTATGGAATATAAAGAAGTAATAAATATAGTAGAAAAGACATTTTGTTTGAATGAAGAGTTGTTAGAACTAGGAGATTTTATATCAGCTACTACTTTATCAACTAGAATAAGTGCTTATCAAGCAATGTTTCCTAAAGCTTTAAAAGCAAGTGTGAAAGCAAATATTAACATTAAGAAAGATATTTATGTGAGTTTAAATAAAGAAATGGATGTGGATAACTATATAGTTAATCACAAAAAAAATAAGAAAGAGATAGAAATACTTAATCTTTTAAAGGAAAAAGATATACTTAGAAAAGAAATAAATTCTCCTTCTTTAAGAAAGTTAATAGAAAATAATGTAGTAGTTTTAAAAAGTGTTGAAGTAAATAGAAGTATTGATTTTGTTAAGGAAGACAAAAAAAGTATAGAATTAACGCCTGAACAAAATGAAGCGTACACTAAAATAAAGAATAGCACTAATAATAAGGTATTATTATATGGTGTTACTGGAAGTGGAAAAACTGAAATATATATCAAATTAATAAATGATACTTTAAATAAAAATAAAAATGTTATTATGCTTGTACCAGAGATTAGTTTAACACCACAAATTGTTAATAGGTTTTTAAGTGAGTTTGGAAGTCGTGTAGCAGTTTTACATAGTGCTTTAAGTGAAGGGGAAAAATATGACGAGTATAGAAGAATTGTTAATAAAGAAGTAAATATAGTAGTTGGTGCTAGAAGTGCTGTTTTTGCTCCACTATCAAATATTGGGTTAATTATAATAGATGAGTGTTCAAGTCCGAGTTTTAAACAAGAAGTAAACCCAAAGTATAATGCTATAGATGTTTCATTTGAGCGAGCTAAAACGCATAATGCTTTGGTACTAATGGGAAGTGCAACACCTTTACTTGAACAATTTGCTAGGGGAGAGAAAGGCGTGTTTGAGTTAGTTAAGCTTACTAAGAGAATAAGTAATAATTTACCTAATTACATTCTAGTAGATATGAATGAAGAAGTTAGAAAGAGAAACTTTGTAATTAGTAGTGTTCTAAAAGATAAAATAAATGAAACTTTGAAAAATGGAAAACAGACTATACTTTTATTAAATAGACGTGGATATTCTACATTTATGAGTTGTTCTTCATGTGGGTATGTATGGAAGTGTCCAAATTGTGATATATCTTTAATATATCATAAGAGTACAAATAATTTAAGATGTCATTACTGTGGGTACTCAACTAAAATGACTAATGTGTGTCCTAGTTGCAAGGAAGAAGCTATAAAAGATTTAGGTTTAGGTACTGAAAAACTAGAAAGTATGATAAATAAAGAGTTTAACGCTAGAGTTGTTAGAATGGACTTAGATACTACTAGAAATAAGGGAAGTCATGCTAAAATAATAGAAGACTTTAAGAATCACAAGTATGATATTTTAATAGGTACTCAAATGATTAGTAAGGGACTTAACTTTAAAGATGTTACTTTAGTAGGGGTAATTAATGCTGATGCGTCTTTAAATATACCTGACTTTAGAAGTGGAGAAAGAACTTTTGAACTACTTACTCAGACGGGTGGAAGAGCTGGAAGGTATGAATTACCAGGCGAGGTAGTTATACAAACATATAATAAAGATAACTACTGTTTAGAATGTGTTAAAAATCATGATTATTTATCATTTTATAATAAAGAAATGAAAATAAGAAGAGACTTAAAGTATCCACCATATTACTATTTAACATTAATTAAAATAATTAGTACAACATATGAAGTTGCAAGAGATGAAGCTAATAAGATTAAGAATTACTTATCTAAAAATTTAAGTAGTAACTTTATAATTCTAGGGCCTTCTACAGCAAGTGTGTTTAAGTTAAAGAACAAGTATTATTTTCAAATTATAATCAAATATAAAAAAGAGGAAAATTTATTTAAGGTTTTAAAAGACATAAATGACACATATATCACTAATAAAGTGAGTGTTGATATTAATGTAAATCCTTTGAATTTGATTTAATAGTTTGATATAATTAAGGTGTTAATGAAAGGATGATATAAGTGAAAGATAAAAGAGTGGTATTTATGGGAACACCTGCGTTTGCAGTACCTGTTTTAGAAGAGTTAATAAAAAACACAAATGTTGTCTTAGTTGTAACTCAACCTGATAAACCAGTTGGAAGACATAAAGAAAATGTGTTTACCCCTATAAAAGAAGTTGCTGTTAAAAATGGTATACCAGTATTTCAACCTGAAAAAATTAGAAATGATTATGAAGAAGTACTTAATGCTAAACCAGATATTATTATTACTTGTGCTTATGGGCAGATAATACCTAAAATACTTTTGGATACTCCAAAATATGGGGCAGTTAACGTTCATGCTTCACTTTTACCAAAGTTAAGGGGTGGAGCTCCACTTCATAAGGCAATTATTTATGGAGAAAAAGAAACAGGCATCACTATAATGTACATGAGTGAAAAAATGGATGCAGGAGATATAATTAAACAAGAAAGTATACCAATAATGGACTGTGATAACGTTGGGACTATTCATGATAAATTAATGAATATTGGTAGTAAACTTTTAATTCAAACTTTACCTAGTATATTTGATGGGACAAATGAAAGAATTAAGCAAGATGAAGAAGAAGTAACGTATGCTTATAACGTAAGTAGAGAAGAAGAAAAAATAGATTTTAGTAAGACTAATAGAGAAGTGTTTAATCAAATAAGAGGGTTGTATCCTTATCCAGTAGCTTATACAACTTTAAATGGTGAAGTTATCAAAATTACAGAAAGTAAGATGTCAGATAGTGAAGAGGGGTCTACTAGAGAAATTACTATGGCAGATAAAAACGGTATATGTGTAAAATGCTCTAGTGGAAGTGTTGTTATAACTAAATTAAAGCCAGCTGGTAAAAGAGAAATGAACGCATCTGACTTTATAAACGGGTACAAAGGTAAGTTATTAGGAGAGAGTTTTGAGTAATGAAAACAGAAGAAAAGAATATATTTAAAATTTTAGCTTATATTGGATTTTTTATTTTACTATTTATCTTTTTAAGAATTGAAGTTAATAATAACAGGGTAACTAAAACTGAAGAAAAAGAAAAAAACGACCTAAATTTTATTGATAAAATAGAAGAAAATAACTATTCACTTCAAGTTCAAGCTATTTTAAAAGATGACGCGGTTACTTTATTATATGAAAAACAAAAAGATGTATTTATTGGAATAAAGAATTATCACAGTGAAGAAACGAATTTTGTTAAGTATAATGAAGAGTATTACGTAATGGGAAACGAAGAATTTATTAAAAACTCTGAGTTTGTTAGTTTTAATTATGATAAAACTTTTATTACATTAGAAAATATTAAAAAACTATTTAATTTAAAACATAGTATTACTAATGATGGAAGTATTATAGAAGTTAAATATTCACTAAATGATGTAATAAATTTATATAATGGAATAAATAGTACACATTTATATACTTTGGAAGAAAAAAACTTTTATGTTTATCTAAAAATGAATGAAGAAACAGTAGAATACTTTTTAATTGATATGAGTCCATTATATAAATTAATTAGTCCTGAATTAGATACAGATGTAGTTTATAAAATTAAAGTTAAAAATGAAAAAGAGACTGATACAAGTTTTATAATATCTAAATTAAAGTAAAAAATATATCTAGTTTTGTCTAATTTAATGAAAAGATTTAAAAAATGTTTTATATTACTATTGAGGTGAAACATTATAACAAAGGAAGTCTTAAAAGAATTTGACGAAATGATAAGTGAAATTACAATGAGTATAATTGAAACAAAGAGTAAGTTTAAGAATAAAAAATTTTAACTTGCTTTTTTGTTTTAATGTTTGACAAAATTTGCAAGTTATTGTACAATTATAATGGAAAAGGGAAGTGTTATAATGAATGATAAGATAACTTTAACAGCAAATGATATTTTAGAGAAAGAGTTTAAAATTGACGCGAGGGGTTATAGACTTCAAGAAGTAGATAAGTTTTTAGATATAATTATCAAAGACTACACTGAATATGATAAGTTACTAAGAAAATATAATACTGAACTTAAAGCAGTTTTGGAAGAGAATGCAAAACTTAAAAATGAGATAAGAAACTTAAAGAGTACTCTTAGTGTTGCAGAGGGCAGTAGTGGTCAAACTAATTTAGATATTCTAAGAAGACTTGGAGAACTTGAAAAAATAGTTTATGGAGAAGAATAAATATCTTAGGTAAACGCTGCATATAATTATGTAGAGGAAAGTCCATACTCGCATAGTCTGAGATGACTATAGTGTTCGTGCTAGAGGAAAAAATAACTCTAGGTAGAAATTTCTAACGGCGACGAAAAAAGAAAGATCTTCTTTGATTAGTCATAAAGTGCCATAGTGACGATGCATTTTAGGAATAAAATGAGTGGAACGAGGTAAACCCCGCGAGCGAGAAACCCAAATTTGGTAGGGGAGTCTACACAAATGAAATGAAAAGAGTGTAGGAGTTATTAACTAGATAAATGTTTACCACCCGTAAGGGTACAGAAAATGGCTTATTAGATGTTTATATAAATAAAAGGAGTGTACTAGTGAAAGATATTGGAAATACCTTTAAAGAAAGAAGAGAAGAAATTGGTATTAAATTAGAAGAGGCAGCAGGAGACCTAGAAATTACTGTCGCACAGCTTGAAAATTTAGAAGATGGTAATATTAATGCTTTTAAAGATATATTTTTTCTTAAAGAATTAATTAAAAAATATGCTACTTATCTAAATGTTAACGAAGAAGAATTAATGGAAGACTTTAATGATTTTGTCTTTGATTATACTTCTAAAATACCAGTTGAAGAAATAGAGCAAAAGGTTAAAGAGATAGAGAAACTAGAAGAAAAAGAAACTAGAAAAAGAATAAGTAGTCCTTATACTAGAAAGAAAGTTAGAAATGCTAAAATGAAACCTGTTTAC
>CAVITD010000043.1:0-21536 GCA_963645645.1 uncultured Eubacteriales bacterium | reverse complement strand
AATTTTATAATAAATAAACAAAAATTTCAACTATCTATTTTAAATTTTCATATTTTTGTATTCCAAGTACGATAAAGCACCAAGCACCAAATAAATAATAGGCTTAACTATCTTTAAAGAAACAAATATCTTGTTAATATAAACGTCACTCTCATCAATATACCCAAACACACTACTTAATATATACTTTAAAACAAAAGACGAAAGTATTCCTAAAACAACAATAATAGCATTCTTACTTATTCTTATCATAGTATTCCCTTTCTTTATATTGATACTAACCATAAACATCAAAAACACTATAAACAAATTTAAAGCTATATAAAACAGTCCAAAATAATTAGATTTTCCTAAAATATATATAATCACTTCATAAATTGTTAATAAACTAAAAACACTTGTTAATAATGTGTATATTTTCTTTAATCTCATACTAATCTACTCCAATTACATTATAATAAATATTTAACAAAAAGTCCATGTATAATTGTTTAGTATTTGAACAACATAACTAATGGTGATAATATGAACGAAAATAAAGAATTACTAGTGCTAACCTACGAAAACGTTAAAATGGGTTTAACAAGTACAAAAAAATTACTTAGTCTCTTACTTAACACCAACAACAAAATAAAAGGGACACTAGAAAATGAACTAAAAACTTATGAGCGTCTTTATAAAGAAACTAAAAAAGAAATCAAAAAACAAAAAATAACCATAGAAAAAAAGGGTCTACTAAAAACATTAACAAGCACAGTTGCTATAAAAACAGAAGTAAATAAAGATAACTCAGATTCAAACATTGCAAGCATACTTATAAGAGGTTTCAATATGGGTAACATTGACATTGAAACAAAAATAAAAAGTTACAAAAAAGAAGTAGATAAAAGCATCCTTAACTTAGCAAAAGAAGTACTTGCTTTTGGAGAATGCGAAATAACAAAACTAAAGAGTTTTTTATAGCTCTTTAGTTTTTATATGTTATTAGTTTTACCTAACTTCTTTATTACCTGTTTTCTAATAAAATCAAATGGAATAACACTCATTGCAAGTAACAAAGTTATATCTAACTCTATTATAGTTAGCCCAGTAGTCCTAAAAATACTACCTCCAAAATAAATCATTAACAACTCCACTACTATAATAAACAAAGTTATAAACAAGAACACCTTATTCTTACCTAAATTAGCAAAAATATTAAGTCTATTACTTCTAGCATTAAACGCATTAAATATAGTCATAAATATAAACAGCCCAAAAAATGCACTCATTACATACTTATCATTCTCTCCAACCCTATACATAGAATGAATAAACTCACTCTTTAAGAAAAACATACAAAGTAAACTCATGTACATTCCAGTAACAAGTATCTCATTTAACATATAAGAATTCATTATCTTTTCATCTTTCTTTTTAGGCTCTTCCTTCATATAACTATCAAGTGGTGGCTCATAAGCATACGCTACTCCTGCTAAAGTATCCATTATCATATTTATCCAAAGCATTTGAATAACTGTAACTGGTGTAGTAATACCAAAGAAAGGCCCAATGACGCTTAAACTAACCGCGGTTAAATTAACGGTAAGCTGAAATATTATGAACTTTCTAATACTCTTAAAAATAGTTCTACCAAAAAGTATTGTCTTAACTATACTCTTAAAGTTATCGTCAAGTATTATAATATCACTTACTTCTTTTGCTACTTCAGTACCACTTCCCATAGCAAACCCAACGTCAGCTCTTTTTAAAGCTGGAGCATCATTTACCCCATCCCCAGTCATTCCAGTAACAAGCCCCAATTCTTGACTTAAAATAACAAGACGTTTCTTATCTTCAGGTAAACTCCTAGCAACAACTCTTAACTTAGGAATAATCTTCTTTACTTCAGCATCACTCATCTTATTTAACTCTTCACTAGTTAAAACAATATCTTCTTCACTACTAATAAGCCCAATTTCTTTAGCAATACTAGTTGCAGTAAGCTTGTTATCCCCAGTTATCATAACAGTTTGAATGCCCGCTTCACTTACACTTCTAATCCCACTTACAGCTTCTTCTCTAACTTCGTCTTTAATCAAAATAAACCCAACAAAACTTAAACTATCCTCTTTTCCAGAACAGCAAGCTAAAACCCTATATCCACTCTTAGTAAACTCATCTCCCTTACTAACTAACTCACTAACATTCTTAATAATACCTCTAGATCCATCACATCTATAATAATACTTACACTTACTACCTACTACTTCATAAGCACCTTTAACAAAAGTAGTATTCCCTTCATAATTTAATTTAACACTACTATACTTTAACTCACTAGAAAACTCTTTTCTTTCTAATACTCTATACTTAGACTTACTCACTTCTTTTGCATACTTAAGAATAGCCCTATCAGTAGTATTACCCCCAACTATCTCTTTATTTGCATAATTAGCTTGATTATTATAAACTAAATTTAACCCTAAAATTTCTCCTAACTTACACTTACTTATATCACTAAAAGACTTATATAACTTTCCATCATAACCAACAAACCCAACCATCTCTAACTTTCCTTTAGTTAAAGTACCAGTCTTATCTGTATACAAAATATTCAAGCTTCCACTACTCTCAATACCCACTAACTTCCTAACTAAAACATTCTCTTTTAATAATCTCTTCATATTACTAGACAACACTAATGTAATCATCATAGGTAACCCTTCCGGCACAGCCACTACTATAATTGTAATACCGAGAGTAAGACTATATAATATGTGTGGTGTAAATGTCTTGAACGAACCAAGCATAAGTTTAATCTTATCTAAATCAAAATTATTTTGAACAACAACTACATTAAATAAGTAAGACACAATTACTAGAAAAGCACAAATATACCCAATTTTACTGATAAATGTTGCAAGCACTCTAAGCCTATTCTTAAGCGGACTATCAGGTGTCTTCTCTTGAATATCTTTAGCTATCTTTCCGTAATATGTATCATTTCCTACATCAGTTACAATAAACACACCACTTCCATTAACTACTACACTTCCCCTATAAACTTTCTTATTAACACTCTTATACTGTTCCTTAGTTTCCCCACTTAACATACTCTCGTCTATATAAACACTCCCATTACAAACTACTCCATCAGCTGGAACTTTATCCCCACTTTCTAAATAAACATAATCTCCCTTAACAACTTCTTCAATACTAACATTCTTAACCACACTATCTCTAATAACCTTAACTAAAATATTACTAGTACTCTTACTTAACTTCTGAAATGCTTTCTCACTTCCATACTCACTTAAACTACTAATAACAGTTGCCAAAATAATAGCAACAATAATACCAATAGTCTCATAAATATCACTATCATTCAAAAAAAATAATATCTTAACACCTAAAGCTATCAAAAGTATCTTAATAATCGGGTCATTCATTGCTTCAATAATAAGCCCAAAAATAGTTGTCTTTTTCTTCTCAGTTATTTTATTACTTCCATTTAATTTCCTACTACTTAATACTTCTTCACTAGTTAGACCCTTAATATTAAACATAAGCTTCACCACTTAAGTATATTAAAGATACTTTATTTTAATGAATAAAAAAAGTATACATTAGTTACTCAAAATTATGTAATTTTTTGTATACTTTTAATTATTATTTAATTCGTTTCTATTGATGAAGGGCAAGTTTCGCCATTATTTCCCTGTGCATATATATGTGCATTAAAGTTTCCACCTAATAAACTAGATTGATCAGTACTTTCATCATAGCTTAACCATATTTTCAAGGTATAAGTGTCTCCTGTTGTATCAGTATTACTTAAATACTTATTTTGCGCAAGTAATATTATTGCTTTACCATCTTGATAAGCAATTGTACTAAAGTTTCCAGTAGTTGTACTAGACCCATTAGTAAGTTCATACTTCATATACTTGGAATTTTTAATGTTATCACTAATACTTTCAATTACTAAATAAACATTATAACAAACATCAATATTAGAGTCATCTGATCTCTTAACAGTAAAATTCTTTATCTGAGCAGCTGTATCTTTTTGACTATCTAATATTGGAAGTAATTTTTCTCCACTTATAGAATTCTCACTTAACTGTAATTTTATTGTTCCACCTATTAATTCAAATGGATTAGTATTATTTACTATTCTTGCTTTAAAATAAGCATAAGAAGAAGTAAATACTATTGCAATTAAACAAAATACACTCACTCCCATTAATAATAAATAATTTTTTGGATATTTATCTTTCATGTTATCCCTACTTTCTATAGAATATTTTATAATAAAAAAGAACTTTTTTCAAGTACCTACTTTACATTATTTAAACTTTTATTATATAATATTTTCTAAAAGGAAGTGAAAAGTGTGTTAAACATAATAAATTGTGAATTTTTAGAAGAAATTACCAATAATCTAATTCTTAATGAAGGTAGAGAAATATATAATGAAAATGGAACTTTTAATAGATTTCAAATAGACGATACTGATTACGATAATTTAAGTATATACGAAGCTCAAAAAAGAGCATTAAATAACATTAAAAATCAAAAAGGTATTGAATATAAAAATATAGAAAGTATTTATGAAGCAATAGTACTTATTAGAAGCTCATATAATGGAAGAAAATATTTATATGATATATTAGATATTAAACGAATAAAAAAACAAGAACTAGCCTCCGCATGAGCCCTGGTCACATTAGACGAGGCAAATTGGCGCTCCAGCTAATTCATGTGTTTTAATAATACCATATTTTTAACATAAAGTAAACTACATTTCTTCTAAAGTTAACTCTTCATGACTTGATGCGTTAACATCTAAATCACTAAATTCATTGTTTTTATATAGCACATACGCAGCTGCACCTATCATAGTCGCATTATCTGTACAATACTTTTTATCTGGAATAAATAACTTAACATCATTTCTTTCACACATTTTAGTTAAAGCCTCTCTTATATGTGAGTTTGACGCAACCCCTCCAGCAATAGAAAAGTTTTTAACACCAAAATAGCTAATCGCATTCTCACTTTTCCTAACAAGCACATCTATTACTGCATCTTGAAAACTTCTTGCTATATCCTCTTTAACGATAGTCTCCCCTCTTTGTTTAGCATTATGTACTAAATTATTAACATGACTTTTTATCCCACTAAAACTAAAGTTAAATGACTCATCATCTAATATCTTAGGCATATGATAAGTATTATTTCCACTACTTGCTAACTTTTCAACATTAGGTCCTCCAGGATAAGGCATATCAAGTATTCTTGCGACTTTATCAAAGCACTCCCCAACTGCATCATCTAATGTTCTTCCTATATACTTAAAACTATTTTCATTTTCCATATAAAGCAAATCAGTATGTCCCCCACTTATAACTAAACTAATAAGTGGATAACTTAAATCTTGTCCAATATTATTTGCAAGTATATGTCCCATCATATGATTAACTTTAATAAATGGTTTATTATAAACCAAACTAAGTGTCTTAGCTGCTTCCAAACCTACTAACAAACTTCCCAATAGCCCAGGTGCATAAGTAACCGCTATTGCGTCCATGTCTTCTACTTTCATATTAGCTTTTTTAAGTGTCTCATCTATAACTAAAGTAATATTTTCTAAGTGTAACCTACTAGCAACCTCAGGTACAACTCCACCATATAATTTATGTGTATCTATCTGTGTATTAATTGTAGTTGCTATATCTTCTTTCCCATTCTTAACAATACTAGCGCTTGTCTCATCACATGAAGTCTCAATTGCTAAAATATATACATCTTTCATAATCATTTCCTTTCCATGATGTACGCATCATCATCTTTATAATACTTTAAACGTGTGTGAATAACTTTAAATCCCAAGCTTTCATATAAACTAATTGCTATATTATTTTTAGTTCTCACTTCTAACATAAATCTCTTATTCTTATATTTATCAAATATATAATTAAATAACTTCCTAGAATATCCTTTTCTTCTATACTCTTCCTTAGTAAAAACATCTATTATATTAATGTCTTCCATCACTTCTTCTATATCTATAAAACTAACACTCTCTTCATCTATCATATAAGATACTCTATATTTACAATACCCTATAGCACTTTCACTAATCATGCTTATTTACCTCAATTTCTTTAACATAATTAGCTCTAACTAAATGTGCATTAACACTACTTTTCTTTAATGCTTCACTTACCACTTTTCTAACATCTAACACCTTTGGCACTATATTATAGCTATCATATTTACTTATATCTGTAACGTATTGTTCTATTATATTTTCTCCTCTTATATAGTATCCCTTAGTATCTTCTATAACAGCAATATTGTTTTCATTAACTTCACTACTTACTAAATAAGCTTCCAAACTAGACATCAAATAAATTGGAACATTTAATGTATAAGCAAGAGTCTTACCCACAGTAAGTCCTATTCTTAGTCCAGTAAAACTACCAGGTCCATTTATACAAACTATATTCTTTATATCTTTTACTGTTAACTCATTTTCACTTAGTATACTCCTAATCATAGGCACTAAATAAACAGCGTGCTTATGAAAACTAGCTTGTTCTTTAATAAAAACACTACTCTCATTAACTAAACTAACAGTAATCAACTCATCATGTGTATCAATAAACAACGTATACATAAAATCACTTCTTTCGCCCTATATTTTACCACATTTAACTCAAAAATAAAAGAGTTTACAAAACTCTCTCACATAAATCTTCATACTCTTCCCCATGAGGTGTAATATAAAAAACTCTTTTATTTTCATCAACTATCTTAATTCTAATATCTAACCTATCTTTAGGTAAAATATCACTAATCAAGTCAGACCATTCAATAATAGTTACTCCACCTTTATTAAAGTATTCACTAATACCTATATCTTCCTTACTTTCACTTAATCTATAAACATCCATATGATATAACTTATATTCTTCTTCTCCATCATATTCTTTAATAATATTAAATGTAGGCGAAGTAATATTCTCATCTATTCCCATAGATTTAGCAAAAGCCTTAGTAAAAAGCGTTTTACCACTACCCAAGTCTCCTTCCATACATATAACCATATTAGGAAACTTTTCACTTTCAATATTTTGAGCAAGCTCAATGGTATCCATGTCGCTATTTGAAATAATTTTGTAATTCATAAATCTATCACCTCTTTAATTGTATCATAGCTTTTTAAATAATCAATACTAAGTTTATAAACTTTACAATTTTTTTAGTTATAAGCCCTTACTAAGTATAGTTAAAAACATAAGATATTTATTGAAGGGGGAAATGTCATGTATTATGATGAAAGAGAAAATACTTTTAACTATAGTGATATTGACAAAGAAAGTGTAAGTGTGGATAACGAATATAACTATGTTGATATGAATAACACAGTTAAAAAGTTTGACAATGATTTTAAAGTTGACACTATTAACGTTAATGTTAATAACTTTAGAAAAGATAATTCTTTATATAGTTTAAGTGAGTCTCTTAATAAAGGAAACAGTTTTAAAAACGAATATATTCCTTATAAAAATTATATTTATAAAGTAATAGTAAAAGGAGAAAAAGATAGTTTACTTTTAAAAATTCAAGAATTAACTTTTAGAGTAATAGATTTAAATCTTTATTTAGATATATATCCTAATGATAAAGAAATATTTGATAATTTTAAAAACTCTATTAATGAATTAAACAATATAAAAGAAACTTACGAAAAGAAATATGGTCCACTATGTGTAAAAAGTTCTAATATGTATAATGAATACTTATGGAATAATGTAATGTGTCCATGGATGAATGGAGGTAATAAGTAATGTTTAAATATGAAAAAATGTTTGAGTATCCAATTAATATAAAGAAAAAAGACCTTAAAATGGCAAAACTTCTTGCAGATCAGTTGGGTGGCCCAAACGGAGAGCTTGGCGCTTGCTTAAGATATCTTTGTCAAAGATTTACTATGCCTGATGAAAAAGGAAGAACATTACTTTCGGATATCGGATGTGAAGAAATTGGTCATTGTGAAATGATATCTTCTATGATGTATCAACTTATGGAAGGCGCTAGTATTGAAGAAATAAAAAATGCTGGCTTAGATGCTTACTACACAACACACAACAAAGGAGTATTCCCAAGTGGCGCTAATGGTATGCCTTTCACTGCTGCATACATTGCTTCAAGTGGAAATGCTATCGTTGACTTAACAGAAGATTTAGCTGCTGAAGAAAAAGCAAGAGCTACATACGAAAACTTAATGGACTTAACTGACGACCCAGATATACTCGCACCACTTAGTTTTCTAAGACAAAGAGAAGTAGTTCACTATAATAGATTTAAAGAACTATTAGACTACTATAAAAGTAAAGGAATGTAATTTAAAACTGCTAAACGAGGTGAAAAGTTTAGCAGTCTTTTTTTATACATCTTTCTTAAATAATCTAATACTCAAAACAAAGAATATAATACTATACAAACTAAGTGTAATAAATCCATTATTCAAAGTAATATCACTATTATAAATAGCATTATTTAAAAGATACACATTATTTTCAAAATAAGTTAAATCAATATAACATATTGGTAACTTATAAACAAAAGTAATTCCAAATTTAAGTAAATTTCCCATTAAAGTTGTTGATAACAAATACACTATCATGTTAATAACTAAACCAATAGTATTGCCCTTAAATAAAATTGTCAAAAGAAGTGTTAATAATATCATAAAAACTATAGGCAACATATATATAACACTTTTTAAAAGTATATAGTACACTAAAGATATATCAATAAATTTTTTATTATAATAAATAGTCTTAGTTAAATAAAGTACACTCTTATCTCCAAAAATACTTGAACACACTATATTTAAAACATTAACTAAAGAAATAAACATAACTAAAATTATAAGTAGGGATACAAATTTAGAAATAAAAACTTTCATTCTTCCTTCTTTAGCTAAAAACACATATTTTAAAGTACCATGCTGATAATCATAACTTAAACTCTGATAAGCCATAAATACTAAGACTATACCAATTAAATAATATAAAGGCATACTATTAATAACTATCTCTCTAGTTTTGCTATAAACTGTCTCACTATCAATTTCACTATTTACTAAACTACTCTTTTCATAGTCTTTAAACTTACCTAAATACTCTTGATAATCTCCTTTACCATTAATACTAGAATATTCTTTTTCGCTTAACATAGGACTAAAATTATCACTAGAACTCAAGTTTTTACTACAAATATACAAATAAACAACAGTAAAAATAGATACAACTAAAATTAAATAGATTAAACTCTTCTTTCTAGTTTCTTTATATAAGTCAGCCTTAATTAAGTTAATCATTTATCCTCCATTAAATCAATTAACATATCTTCTAGTCCACTACTTTCATTAACTGCATATATAGGAATATTCTTATCAGCTAGTTTCTTAACATAAACACTAACTTCTTCATCACTCATATTCATACTCTCTGGCAAAATATTCTTAGCTAAATCATAGTTTCCTAGTTTAAATTCCCTATGCCTAGTATTACTTTCTATTTTAGTAATACTCTTATTATTAATAAACAATATATCAGTAGTCAGTTTTTCCATTTCACTAATCATGTGACTAGACACTATTATAGTTTTATCTTTCATGTTCTTTAATAACTGCCTTAACTCCATTATCCCTTTAGGGTCTAACCCATTAGTAGGCTCATCTAGTATAAGAACATCTGGGTCTTTTAGTAAGCTCACGCCAAGTCCTAATTTCTGTTTCATTCCTAAACTAAAGTGTTTAACTATTCTCCTGTCATTAATATCAAACTTTAATAACTCAAGTATTTCTTTAACTTTAGAATAATCTACATCATATAAATATGCAAAATATCTAAGATTTTCTTTAGCAGTCAAAAAGTCATATAAAGACACATTATCTACTATTCCACTAACTTTAGAAAGAGCTTCACTAAAGTTTTTTCTTACATCAAAACCATTTATCAAAACTCTTCCCTTTGATTTATATAAACCCATTATTATCTTTAGAAGAGTAGACTTTCCACTTCCGTTCGCACCTACTAAACCATATATCTTACCTTTCTCTAAGTTAAAACTAACATTTTCAAGTATATTATTATCTCCTAACTTTTTACTCACATTTCTAACTTCTACAGTATTCATTTTTTCTTCCATTTCTAGAAATATTAACAAATGCATTTGGATTTTCTTTTGCTTTCTTGTAAATATAACGCAGTTCATTAATTAGTACATCCAGTAAAAACTCTCTCATAAACATAGCCTTAGCTGAATTAAGTACCATGACAATTCTAATCGCGTCTTTCAAATCAACTGTTTCAGTATATCTCATTTGGTTATCAAAACATATTAGTTTTCTCTTTTTAACTTTGTCATATAAGTCTAAATCATGTTTTATCTTTTTCCAAAGTTTAAAAGGGTTCTCATTTCCAAATTCCTTCAAAATGTCTATTGGACTAAAATATACCATCTCAGCGTCTAATTCAATTGCGCCACGAATGCAGTCTTTAATATTTTTTTTCATGTAATCTTCTCCTTTCATTTTCCACCTCCAAACTCACTTTACCAAGTTTTAAGAAGTTTGTCAAATTTGCAGATTTTTAAAATTAACCCATGTTTTATGCTAAAACCCCTACCCTTTTTTAACAAAAACCCACTCAATTTTTAAAATCTGTTAAAAAAATTTCTTTAAAAAAATTAACATATTTGACAAAATATGTTAATCTAACACTGCATTTTCTTCTTTTATGATATCTTGAAACTCATTTTTAAACTCAACTAGCCCTTTTCTTTTAGCATCTTCATATACACTTTTAGTATTTTTAATCGCATCATACACATTTTTTATATTAAGAGTATTCTTATTTTCAAATACAGCATTACTAAAAGCATTACCCAAAAGTGCCAAAGCTATATCAGGATATCTATTCCCTATTTCATAAATCCTTTTATATTCGTCTGTATACTCCACCATAAATCTAAATATCTTTTCTTTAGTATAATCACTATATGGAATAGTAACACCACTTTGCTTTTCAAGTTTAGGATATGTTCCCATAAGTATTTTAACTGTATCTTCAATAGTTGGTTCCATTACATCAACTTTCTGAAATCTTCTTAAAAATGCTCTATCTCTTAAAATATAACTTTCGTACTCTTCAGTAGTGGTTGCACCTATCATTTTAATAGTACCTCTATCAAGTCCAGGTTTAAGCATATTAGCAAAGTCAACATTCAAGTTACTTGTATTTCTACTTACAAGTAAATGCACTTCGTCTATAAATAATATAATGTTTTCTCTTTCCTTCAATTCATCAACAAGTATTTGAAGTTTATTCTCGTTTACCCCATCACTACTAACATTTCCTAGTAAACTTGATATATTAATTTTAATTAAATCATAATTTTTTAACGCATCAGGTACTTCTCCCTTTTGCATTCTATAACCTATACCTTCAACTATTGCAGTTTTACCAATACCAGGCTTACCAACAAGCATCGCACTTTTTTCAGGTGTTAACAAAATTAATAAAGTTTCTTTTATTTCCTTATCTCTACCAATAGCTGGGTCAGTTAAATAAAACTTAGTTTTTAAATTTTCTCCATAAGTATCAAGTACACTAAACTTTTTAGGTTCTTCAAAATTTAATACTTCAAATTCTTCGTTCATACTCATTCACCACTAATATTGTACCAAAAAAAAGCCCAAAATAATAGTAAAATTAAAATTTTTTAAAAAATTTAACATTTTCATGTGAATAATTAGTAAAAATGTCATATTTTTTAAGCAGTAAAAATTAGAGAAAATGTCAGTACTAATCTAAATTTATTTACAATAGGCAATGATATGATAGGCTTATTGCCAAAGGCTTATATTTAAGCCTTTGCAAGCCATTTAAATCATATTATTGGGTTCCTGTTGTAAATAAATTTAGCAAACATTTCACTGACATTTTTACTAATTATTTGTTTTGAAATTACTGACATTTTCAAAAATTTTTCACAATTTTTTAAAAAATTTAACATTTTCATTTGACAAATCACATATATTGATGTAGAATTATATACATGTGATGCCTGTTTAGCTCAGTCGGTAGAGCGCACGGCTGTTAACCGTTAGGTCGCAGGTTCAAGTCCTGCAACAGGCGCCATTTTTAAATATTAGCTATTCTTCGGAATAGTTTTTTCTTTATATACCTGCGACAAAAGAGGTTAACAGTCGTGATATTAAATGTAAGTAAAAGAACCGACATAGTAGCTTTTTATACTAAGTGGTTTATAAATAGATACAAAGAAGGTTTTGAAGATATAAGAAACCCATTCTATATAACAAGTATTAGTAGAATATACTTTGACGATGCAGACTTAATAGTATTTTGTACTAAAAACCCAAAACCAATTATCTCATATTTAAAAGAAATCAAAAAACCTATAATTTTTCATACAACAATAACGCCTTACAAATCCGATATAGAACCAAATGTAAAAACCGAACTTATTAATGACGTTATAGAAGTATCCAAAATTATTGGAAAAGAATTCACATATGTTAGATATGATCCAATATTTATAAGTAATAAATATACTATAGAATATCATATAAAAGCCTTTAATAAACTCTGTAAATCACTTACCGCTCACGTAAAAAAATAATAGTATCATTTATTGATAACTACCAAAATGTAAGAAAAAACGAAAAAACTCTAAACTATAGAGAAATCACAAAAAACGACTATAAACTAATCGGAGAAAACTTTAGTAAATCTGCAAAAGAAAACAACCTAACAGTACAAACCTGCTTTGAAAACAGAGACCTAACTGAATACGGTTTTACTAATGCTGAATGCTTAAGCCATGAACTTGCATACATTCTAACAGAAAAAAAATACAAAAACTGGACCGCTAGAAAAGAACAAAAGTGTAACTGCGTAGAAATGGTTGATATAGGTGTTTATAACTCATGCCCACATTTCTGTGAATATTGTTACGCAAATTTTAATGAAGAAAAAGAAAAAACAATTTTAAACTACATGATAACAAATCAAGCTTGCTAATCGGTCACATAACTAAAGAAGATATAATCAAAGTAAGAAAATAAAAGAAGAAGAGTTAATAATTAGTTGCTCTTCTTTCTTGATAAGCCTTTCCATGCTTACATACTGGACACACTTCTAAAGCTTCTTTACTTCTATAAACGTGTCCACAATTTCTACAAATCCAAATAGTTTCTTCTTCACTTTCAAAAACCATATTGTCTTCTACTCTGCTAATAAGTTTTAAATATCTCTCTTCATGCTCCTTTTCAATGTCCCCTACCATTCTAAATAATTCAGCAATATCAAGAAATCCTTCTTCTTTAGCAGTTTCACTAAACTCTTTATACATATCAGTCCACTCATAGTTTTCTCCATTTGCAGCATCATGTAAATTTTCTATAGTACTAGGTACACCACCATCATGTAATGCTTTAAACCATAACTTAGCGTGTTCTTTCTCATTATTAGCAGTCTCTTCAAATATTGCCGCTATTTGCTCATATCCTTCCTTTTTAGCTTTACTTGCATAAAAAGTATACTTATTTCTTGCTTGACTTTCTCCTGCAAAAGCAGTCATCAAATTCTTTTCTGTTTTACTTCCTTTTAATTCCATTATAATTCACTCCTTCCAACTAATTATACCAAATTAAGTAATAAAAGAAAAGCGAACATAATAAACTTTTATAAGAAATAATGGTGAAATATATGGATGACTTATTTACCCTTAACCCAAAAGTATCAAGTGCAGTATGTATTCTAATAGGCTACCTACTAATGGACGACTTAACCGCAAACGAACAAAACGTAGTCGGTAACTGGTTAATGTTAATAAGTCAATTGTTAATCACAAACGCTTCAGCTCAAGCACTAATTGAAAGACGTGTTCAAGGTCCAGTAATGAATATCAATAGTAAAGAAGTAAAATGTGCTTACGACCCAATTAAATACAATATTGAGACACTGAGAAACGTACTAAACGAAATATACCCAGACCAAATGAAAAACGTATTTAACAACCTAAAACAAGGCATAGGCTCAATGGAAGACAAATACAATAACTTACACAACTAAAAAGAACCTATAATTCTTTATATAAGTTCTTTGCATTATCATACTCTTTTTTAATTTTAGTCTCTTCTGCAGTTTCTAAAGTATACCACCCTTTAACAAAAGCCAAATCATATAACTCTCTTGCTAAAGCCTTAGTCTCCTTAAATATCTTAAATATTTTTTTATATAAAACTTTATTACTCATCTCATCTATTGCAATACTATAATTATTACTATTATTTTTTTCACTCTGCATTGTATCATTTAAAATATCTAAATCATTCATTTCTTTAGTACTACTAACTTCCACCTTCTCATTCCCTATCTTACTCATAATTCCTCCTAACCTAAAATTTCGAGTAGCATTTCATAATGACTCCTATGTACTTCATTAACTCTCTTTAAAAGTTCTTTTACATCTTTATCACTTACTAACTTTAAATACTCTTTACTCTTCTTAGCCATCACTAAATTCCAGCTAAGCATATCTTTAATATAACTTAAATCTTTAGTACTAATTATATTAGGTACTTCCCTCATTTTATCACTCTCCTACTTATATTATTTTCTAAATATATAAAATAATACTTCCTATATCTACCAATATATTATTTAAAACACTGTATATACTATTTAATGTGAATATTTTAAAATAATTAGCACTCGCTATTGACAAGTGCTAACAAATGTAGTATAATTATAATCGTAAGGAGATGATATTATGAGTTTATTACCAGGAAGATTTTATTTAGATAATTTCTTTGATGATTTTGAACCAGAAAAAAAAGTTATGAACATGAATTGTGATATTTATGAGAAAGAAGGTAAATACAATATCGTAATGGACATTCCAGGATTTGACAAAAAAGATGTTAAAATTGAAGTTGAAGATGGATACCTTACAATATCTGCTCACAAGAGTGAAAAACACGATGACAAAGATAAACACTACATTAAAAGAGAAAGATATTTTGGTTCATTCAAAAGAGAATTCTATATTGGCGATGTAAATCATGAAGATATCAAAGCTGAATTTAAAGATGGAACATTAAGAGTAATAGTTCCAGAAGCACCTAAGAAAGACAACAAAAAACTTATTGATATTGAATAAAGCTAAAACTAAGGAGCAACTGTTCCTTAGTTTTTTTTACTGAAACATTTTACAAAAGTCAACAAAATCTTTCAGTATACTGAGTATTTTACACACAAAAGAAAAATCTTTCACTCGAAATGAAAGACTTACTTCTTTTCCTTTTCTTCACTCTCTAGTTGTTTATAATCAATTTTACCCAAATTAGTTCTAGGTAAACTACTTCTAAACTCTATTTCATATGGCTGACTATACTTAGCAAGATACTCTAAACATAGTTTCTTAATCTCTCTTCTAACAATTTCCTCTCTAGCACCATCCTTTAATACTACAAAAGCTTTAACAACCTCTGACTTATAAGGATGCGCTACTCCTATAACACAAACTTCTTCCACCATAGGATGTTTCATAATAACACTCTCAATATGATTAGGATACAAATTATACCCACTAGATATAATAATTCTCTTAAGTCTGCCATCAAAATAAACAAACCCATCTTCATCCATCTTACCCATATCTCCAGTATGAAGCCACACTACCCCGTCTTTATCTTTTTCCAAAACTTTCTTAGTCTCTTCTATATCATTCAAATACCCTAACATTACATTAGGCCCACTTATAAGAATTTCCCCTACAGTATTTGCTGGTACTTCCTTATTAGTTTTAACATCAACTATCTTATAAGTACAGTCCTGACACGGTATACCAGTTGACCCTAATTTCTGATGTTTATCTGGTAAAAAGCTACTAGCCCCAGACCCCTCAGTTAACCCGTATCCTGGTCTAACAGTCGCACTTGACCCTCTTTCCTTCATAAACTTATCAACTTTAGTTTTTAACTCCTCACTAACAACATCTCCACCAGTAATAATACACTTAACAAAAGACATATCTTCATTTTGTAAGCTCGCATCATTAATCATAGTCTGTAAAAGTGCAGGCACTCCTACTATATAATTAGGTTTATACTGCTTAATTAATCTACCAAATGTTTTATAATTAAACGCAGGAATAAGTATACAAGTAACCCCATAAGTTAAAGGTGTATGTATGCACACATCAAGCCCAAACGCATGAAATATTGGCATAATCGTTAAAACAGTATCCCCATCATTTACTGGAGTTATCATAGTACCAGTTTGCATTGTAGCAGCATTAAAGTTTCTATTACTAATCACTATCCCCTTAGGTTTCCCAGTAGTACCACCACTATACAAAATAACCGCTCTATCAGTAGTCTTTCTCTTAACTTTATACTCTCCATCATATAAGTATCCAAAATCAATAAAACTACTCCAACTAAGTAAATACTCATTATTATAGTTTACCTTAATCTTTCTACCCTGTGTAAGCTTATAAGCATACTTTGTAATTGTACTCATCTTATCTGCAGCAGACAAAACTACCACTAACTCTACACTAGTATTCTTTATAACATTTAGTAACTTATCCAAACTAATATCTATACAAAAAACATACTTACTTTTAGATAAACACAAATAATTTTCTATCTCCTTTTCAGCACTCAAAGGATGTATCATATTACTAACTGCGCCTATCATATTAATTGCATAAAACAAGACCACTGCCTGAGGAATATTAGGAGAACACACTGTAACTATATCATCTTTTTTAACACCAATACTCTTTAAACTCCTAGCACATTCCTCTATCTCTTTCATTAACTTTTTAAATGTAGCATTAGACCCATAATACTCATAAGCCATATTGTTAGGTTTCTTTTCTGCACTTTCTTTAACAAACTCCCATAACATCTTATCAGGATAATTAAAACTCTTTGGTGTCCACTCATCATAATACTTAACCCAAGGCTTACTAATACTTAAGTTTTGTTGTTTCTCTAATCTTTTCATTTACGTTCTCCTCTAGACTTTCTGGCTTATTAAGAATATCTTGCATTAACTTAACAGCCTTAACAAAATAAACTCCATCTGCTATTCTCTCATCTATATTAATACCAAACTCACAAAGATATCTCTTCTCTTGTTTACCATCTATTAAAACGTACTCTTCCTTTATTTCTCCAATAGTCGCTAATATACTACTTGTTCCAAAATCAGTCAAATTATGATATATTGCTCCACTCTTAATACTTCCCAAATTACTTACAATACAAGTACTATAATATAAGTTATCATCAATTAAACTCTTTGGAAGTAAGTCATGCCTGTCCATCCATTTAACTATACTTACAACTGGACTTAATATAAACCCAGGTAACTTAGCTATAATGTTCATACTGTTATTAGTCCCACTTTCTCTTGCATTTCTAACATTTTCTACAGCACTCAAAGTCTTCTCTTTAATTGAAAATAAATTATCATCTTCCTCTATCTTAATAACAGACAAAATCTCTTTAGCTTTATCTTCATAATTAACTTTAGCTGTAAAAGCAATACTCACATCTTTTCTATCATAAAATCTCTTATTAACAACAAATCTATTTAACAAAGGCTTATTATAAATTGTCTTAGCAATAAGTGTCATAAACAAATGAAAATATGTAATATCTTTCTCTTTCTTCTTTAAATTATCCATATACTTAACTAATTCTGTTACATCAAGTAACTGATTAATAAACACATCACTATCACATCTATTAGGCTTAATATATGGAATTAACACATGCATCGCATCTAAATTTTTTACTCTAATTCCATCTCTTCTATTCATTACTCTAACCTCTTTTCTTATGTTCTACTTTATATAATACTCTAAGTACTAACTTATTAGGTAATACTCTTCCAAAAAAAGCACCCAACTTAACATCTAACCCAGGTAATATTACAAGTTTTTTCTTAAACATCATATCAATAGCATACTTACCTACATACTCTGGTGTCTTACTTCTAATACTAAAGTGTCCACCTGCAACATTATTAAAATTAGTATCAACTGGCCCTGGACACAAGCATGACACATTAACGCTACTCTTTTTACGTCTTAACTCCTCATATATGCCTAGAGTATAGCTTCTTACATAACTTTTAGTAGCGTAGTACGTATTTAGTAATGGTCCACCTGGAAGTAAACCCGCGATACTAGCAACATTTAAAATATACGCATCTTTACACTCTTCCATATATTTTAAGCAAGTCTTAGTAATTTTATGCAGACTAGTTACATTAACTTTAACCATATCCATTTCCCTATCTAAACTTACTTCCTCATAACTCCCAAACGCGCCAAACCCAGCACAGTTAATAACCACTTCAAATTTCTCTCTTAAAATATACTCACATAATTTCTTAACTTCACTATCATAAGTTAAATCACACACATAAACTCTAGACCTCTTGATACTCTCACTTACCTTAAGTAGTTTGTTTTCATCCTTACTAACAAGAACAACTTCATGTCCTAAACTACTCAAATACTTAGCCATTTCAAGTCCTATTCCACTAGAACCACCTGTTATTAAACATCTCATTGTCATCACACTCTAAAACTATTTTACCATAGATTTAAAGAAATGAACAGAACTTTTTTAGTTATATACTTACAAAAAAATCAATTATTTTCTTAATTATAACATCCACAGATATATTTAACCAATTATACTCCTTTAATTTTAAGTTAGTATAAATTCTTTTACTATATAATATTTCCCTTAAACTATCGCTTACATCTTTCATATTTTTTTCTTCAAAATTCTCATTACTAAAAACATACCATTCAAAATATCTAACAACTTTTTTAACATCAATAGAATAACTTATTAAATAATAAATATCAAACACATCTTTATATCTAGTAGTTTGTTTTCCAAACCGCAGTAAAGATAAAACTTTTTCAGCTATTATTTGTTCTTTAGAATTAATTAACAATTTCACTTTTTCATTAGAAGATTTTAAATCAAAATAATACTCTTCTTGAATTAAATTAAAATCTTTATGAACACCTATATCAATTTTAGTTTCTAAAACATTTCCAAAGAAATCTTTAAGTTCAACATAAACTCTTTTACCATTATAATCTTGATGTTTTAAAGGTATCATATTACCTTTAATAGAAATATTCACTCCGTCTTCACTACTACATAAACTTCCAATAAATTCTCTAATTCTATCATCTTCTAAAGAATACTTAATAAAATCTAAATCTATATCTCTAGTAGTTCGTCTCTTATCTTTAGAGATACTATGCATTATAACTCCACCTTTAAGAGTAATATTATCTTTATACTTGCTCTTAAAAAGTTTATAAATAAATACATCCTGTCCTGCCAAAGAACTTGCCGTTTTATATTGATAACCAAGTTCAATATACTTTCCTATAAGTTTTTCAAAATTTAACAACTATAACACCTCATTCCATATAATATTAGATAGATTATCTTCATTTTTATATAGCTTTAAATACTTATCAACCTTTCTAAAATTTAGCTTATCACTAATAGCCCTATAATTACGAATTATTTCTTTATAATACTCTAAAGACATTTTATTTTTATTTCTAACAAGCTCAACTAAAAGTCTCTCTTTGTCATAAATATAAAAACTTCCATCTTTAACCCTTTCAAGTACTTTTCCACTTTCAAATCTTCCTTTAGGTACATAATACTGTTTAACATTTTTATTTTTAATCTTTCTTGCATTACTTAAAGTAGCCAAAGTAGTAACAGTAGGTACAACATCAGTCAAATCATAATAATAAAAAGCACTTTCCATAGTAACAATAGAACTCTTATATTTTTTAGAATAAATAACTAAATCGTCTCCAACTAATGTATCAGAATAAATTCCAGTTTCTAACTTATAAAGTTTTTTATTTAAAACTAAAGTTTCTATCTCTTTTCTACTCTTCTTTTTCAAGAGTTCACTATAATTATAAATCATTCCAACCACCATGTCAATTATAACACAAAGTCGGGTTGTTTTCAATATTTTACACTACGTTGTGTTATTAAAACAAAAACTGATAGCTATTAACTATCAGAATAATTAGATACTTTCTTCAATAAAATTTTTTAATTTACTTATCTGCCTATTTAAAATAACACATAATCTATTAATTCTCAAATCAGAAAACTTAGTATATTTTTGATATTTATGAAGTAATTCGTCATACCACTCAACCACTCCATCTAACTTACTTATATCAATTCTCTTTAAATCTCTAACAACCTTAATAATCTCGTCAAAAGACTTAACTTCATAAAAAAGCCTTCCTTCATAAGCAAGATGCAACTCTTCTTCGTCAAAATATTGCATTCTTAAACTCTCTCCATTATCAAATATAGGCGCAACATCTAACCACTTTAAAGTATTAACATCTCTTATAATACCAAAATTATTTAAATGCCTATCTTCATTCATTATTAAATAATCTAATATATACATATTCTCTAATTTAACTCTAGCATCACTAATACCATTACTTTCTAACACCTTAAGATACTCTTCATAATCTAATACACTATTATGCCTAGTCATACCATTCATTATTTGATGACAAGTAATAAGTTCAGTATCCTTATTAATAAAACATGGACACTTTGATACTACAGTATCCTTATATATTTCTAGTGTGTATGGTACATGTAGAAAACCAAGACGCCTACATATTTCACTAGCTAATACTTCATTGAAAGGCTCAAGTAACTCACTCTTGTATCCACCCTTTAATAAATATCTCGTACCACCATCTATTACCCAAGCTTTCTTTAGCATTCCATCAGTTGTATTATTAGGAGTTTTTAAAGAACTTTCATTAGTTATAACTTCACTATTCTTAGATAATGAAGCACTCAAAAACTCACTATATTCAAAATCATTATCAAAAAAATTAATGTCGTCATATATAACATTCATATCATATGGTTTTATAAAGTATTGGTCAGATAACGATAACCCAAAAGCCTTATCAAGTAGTTCAGTAGGTGCAGATATATTTAACCTATGTAAAAGCAAATCTAATTTATCTCTCCATGAAGGTATTCCCCTACCTTTAAACCAACTAGATAAATTACTTATAAAAAGCGTATCAGTTAAATCATTTTCTTTATAATAACTTTTTAAAATATATGGAGCATAATCAATATTATAAACTTCATAAACCTTAGAAAACACTCCATTAGCTGGGTCAAACTCTGCAGATAACACCCTAGTATTTTTATTAAAAAGAATACGTTTCATTTAGCCACCCCTTACACACTTATTATATCAAATCTTTTAAAAAAAGACTATTAAAATATAATAGACTTTTTGAATATTTGTTACTATTCACAGCTAATTAGATAAAAAAATATAAATCAGGTAAAATAATATATATTTTATCTG